>JAFTNU010000018.1 GCA_017451735.1 Clostridia bacterium | reverse complement strand
TGGTTGCCTCAAGACCGTTGGTAAGACGAACTCTTGCGATCTTACGAAGTGCAGAGTTAGGCTTCTTGGGGCTTGTGGTGGACACCTTGGTGCACACGCCTCTTCTCTGAGGTGCGCGCTGGTCGGTCTGTTCGTTGTTCAGGGAGTTAAAGCCCTTCTGCAATACGGGGGACTTGGACTTGTAAACCTTATCACAACGGCCCTGTCTGACAAGCTGATTGAAAGTTGGCATTTTTCTTCCTCCTTCTTTAATATTTTAAACGTATCCGAAATGGGCATAGTTATCCCAAAGCGGACACGATACATTATAACATGATTGGTCTTTTCTGTCAAGAGATTTTTTTGTTCTTGTGAAAATTTCTTTTCGGACCTTCAAAAATTGCACCGACAAGCGGTATTTTATACCAAAACGGGGGGATTTATGCAAGGTAACGAGGCGTTTGGGCGGAGGCGGGTGTTCCCATACGGGTTGGTGCGTTATTTCCTTGTCGGTCGCGGACGACAAGGCGGAAAAGCCGCCGCGGTTTCCCGCGGCGGCTTTGTTGAATGATGAGTTGATGCTGTCAGTTCTTCCCCGCTGCGGCCACCTTGGCGGTGATGTTGGGCGGGACGACCTCATAGCCGGTGACATTAAACTCAAAGGAGCCAAAGCCCTTGGTCATGGCGCGAAGCGCAATGGGATAATCGGCGATCTCGGCCTTGGGCACGACGGCGTGCACCACGGTATAGCCCTTGCGACAATCGGTGTGGTCCATGCCCATCACGCTGCCGCGGCGCTTGTTCAGATCGCCCATGACGGTACCCACCAGAGATTCGGGCACGGTGATATCCAGGTCACCCACAGGCTCCAGCAGTACGGGGGCCGCCTTGGTCAGGCAATCCTTGTACGCCATCTGGGCGGCGGTACGGAAGGAAAGCTCGTCGGAGTCCACATCATGGTAAGAGCCGTCGTAAAGATCGGCGGCAAGCTGCACCAAGGGATAGCCCAAGGCGCCCTTGGCCATGGCATCCTGCAAGCCCTTCTCCACGGCGGGATAGAAGTTCTTGGGCACGGTGCCGCCCACGACGGAGACCGTAAAGGTCAGCCCCTGCTCCTCGGCGGGTCTGAAGCGGATCTTGACATGACCGTACTGACCCGAGCCGCCGTTCTGCTTCTTATACTTGGCCTCGATATCGGCAGGCTTGGTGATGCGCTCACGGTAAGCGATCTTGGGATCATCCAGCACCACCTTAACGCCGAAGCGGCTCTCCAGACGTGCCACCAACACCGACAGATGGGTGTCGCCCATGCCGGAGATCAGGACCTGCGCAGTCTCCTTGTTGTTTTCGTAGCGCAGGGTCTTATCCTCCTCCAGCATCTTGGCAATGCTCTGGGACATCTTGCTCTCGTCCTTGGCGGTCAACGGAATGATCGCCTTGGTCATATAGGGCGTGGGATAGGTGATCTTACTATAGGATACTTTGCCCGAAAGGGAGAGCGTGTCGTTGGTCTTGGTATCGGAGAGCTTGGCGATCATGCCGATATCGCCGCAGGCAAGCTCCTCCACCTCGGTCTGCTTTTTACCGGTCATGACGTAAAAATGCGCCAGCTTTTCTGCCACGCCGTTGGTGGCATTTTTCAGGGTCATATCCCGCTTGACGGTGCCGCTCATGACCTTGAAGAAGGACATCTGCCCCACGAAGGGGTCGGCAACGGTCTTATAAACGAAGATGGCAGGCTCGCCGTTGACGTCGATATCCACCGTATCGCCGTTCTCATACTTCTCCACCTTCTTGGCGGTAAAGCGCGGGAAGGACTCGGCAATGGCATCCATCATGGCGATCACACCCCACATCTTGGTGGCGGAGCCGCAGTAAACGGGGGTGATGGTACCGGCAATGATGCCCTCGTGCAGTGCCAGCGTCGCCTCCTCGCGGGTGATCTCCTCGCCTGCGAAGTATTTCTCCATCAGCTCGTCGCTGGTGGCGGCGATCGCCTCGTAGAAGGCGTCCTTATACTGGTTCACCATCTCCTTCATCTCGTCGGTGAACTCCACCTCGCTTCTTTTGCCACTTTCCTTATCATAGGTGTAAGCCTTGCCGGAAATGAGGTCGATCATGGCGATCTCCTTGCCCACCTGACAAGGGATGAACACGGGGCAAAGGGTGTTGCCGAACTTATCGTGCAGCTCATAAAAGGATTTGGCAAACTGATACTCGGGATCGTCACATTTATTGATGAAGAACACGCGGGGCACGCCTGCGTCCACGGCGGCGTTATACGCCAGCTCGGTGCCCACCTCGATGCCGCTCTTGCCGTCCACAACGATCACGGCACTGCCCGCCACGCGGAGTGCCTGCCCCACCTCGCCCACGAAATCGGGGTCACCGGGGGTATCGATGATATTGATCTTGATATCCTTCCATTCCACGTGTGCCAGGGCGGCGGAAATCGAAAGCCCGCGCTTCTGCTCTTCGGGATCAAAGTCACAAACGGTGTTGCCGTCGGCGATCTTGCCGCGGCGGTCGATCTTTCCCGACAGATACAGCATTGCCTCAGCCAGTGAGGTCTTGCCGCACTCGCCGTGTCCCAGCAGTGCCAGATTGCGGATCGCCTTTGTGTCAAAAAAAGTAGCCATGGTTCGTTTCCTCCTGTCTCTTCCGCTTCACGCGGGTATAGATATTGCTGTATGGAATGGCTGGATTCGATACATTACTTTTATTATAGCGAATAATCCAAACTTTGGCAAGAGGATTTTGAGATATTTTTCACATCGGATGTAAAATTTTTGGCTATTAATTTGGTAACGATGCACAATTTTCGAGGCAAAAAGAGGAAAAAGGAAGCCCCGCCAAGCGAAAATTCGCTTGGCGGGCGCTTTGCGGATATATGGGGCCTACTGAGGGTACGTAGCCGTGATGCTTGTGTAAACCCTCCGTCATCATACCATGACGCGTCGGTCACGGATGGCGCACTATGTTCGTACTCACCCGCGCCCGAGCCTTTTCCGGCGGAGTATGTCCTCGCTTCGCGAGCACCGAAACGGATGAGAAGGACACCTTTTGTTCTCTACTTACCGGCTCCCTCATCCGGTTTGGCAGCTCGGCGTAGCCGAGGTGGAACCCCGCTGGGGAAGGCAAAGATGCGGGTTAGTGCGAAGCGTCAAGCCGCGTGGAAGTGCCGCGAGCGGATCAAATACCAAACAGGCGCTTTGCGTTGTCGGCGGTGAGGCGGATGGCGGCGTCTGTGTCAATTCCCTTCACCGCGGCGACTGCCTCGGCGGTATAATACATCAGCCCCGAATGATTCATTTTGCCCCGATGGGGAACGGGGGCAAGGTACGGCGCGTCGGTCTCGATCAGAATGCGGTCGTTGGGTACCACAGCGATGGCTTCCCGCACCTTGGGCGCGTTTTTAAAGGTGGCAACCCCCGAAAAGGAAATATACCAGCCGCGACGGACAAGCTCCTTTGCCATTTCGGCGCTGCCGCTATAGCTGTGGAACACGCCGCCCACGTTGGGATGGCGCAAGATCGCGTCAAAGCAGTCACCATGCGCCTCTCTGTCATGAATGACCACAGGGAGACCGTGGCGCTGTGCCATTTTCAGCTGCTCCTCAAACATATACGCCTGGCGGGCTTTATCGGTATCGTCATAGTGATAATCCAGACCGATCTCGCCAAGGGCGACGATCTTTTGCGCCTTTCGCGTGTCGGGCGTGCCGAGCATCTGCTCCAGGTCGGCAAGCGCCGCGTCGGGGTCGGCGTACCCCTGCCCGTCGGAGGGATGGATCCCTACGGTGCAGTACATATTGGGGTATTTTGCCGCCTGGGCGATGCAAATTTTTGAATTTTCAATATCGGTGCCGATATTGACGATCGCGCCCACGGAGTCGGCAAAAAGGGCGGTCAGCAGGGCGTCGGCGCCCTCCCCCTCCCGCTTGAAGCGGGTATCGTAATAGTGGGCGTGGGAATCGAATAGTTTTTCCATATGTATTATGCGGGGGAAACTTTTGCAAAAGTTTCCCCCGCACCCCTTTCAAAAATCTAAAAAATGGTTTGGGTGCGAGCAAAGTGCGTCGATTGAAACAAATCGCGGATACTACTCATCCGTCGCCTTCGGCGCCACCTTCCCTCACAAGGGAAGGCTAACAGTGTCCACAGATCTTCAACGGACGGAATGTGCAATATAAGTTTTAAAAAAGGTTTTCCGTCTATCGAAAAAAAGCAACGGTTACGGCAGCCTTTCCTTGTGAGGGAAGGTGTCACGACGCAAGGAGTGATGGATGAGTCGTCACGTGACAAAAGAAACATTACGCCGCCGCGGGTGCGGCGGCGTTCTTGCGACGGGAGCAAACCCCGCCCTGCGTTCATTATCTTACTCGTTCTCCCAAAGGCGTTTCGGGATCCAGGAACACCACGCGGACCTGCTCCTCGCCGCTGGCAAGGATCATACCGTTTGACTCGATGCCGCAGAGGGTTGCGGGCTTGAGATTGGCGACCACGATGATCTTTTTGCCGATCAATGCTTCGGGCTCATAGAACTTGGCGATGCCCGAGACCACCTGACGCTGCTCGTAGCCGAGGTCAAGCTGCAATTTGAGCAGCTTCTTTGCCTTGGGTACCTTCTCGCAGGCGATGACCCTGGCGGTGCGGAGCTCCACGTTCATGAAGTCCTCAATACCGATCAAAGCACAGCCCTCGGGCTTTTCCACAGGGGCGGCGGCTTTCTCGGCGACAAGGGCGGCTTCCTCACGCTTCTTGATGATCTCGTCCACCACCTTCTCGTCCACGCGGGCAAAGAGCATGGCGGCTTCACCCAAGGGCTTACCCGATTCCAGCGCGCCGAAGGTCTCCACGGTCTCGTAGGCGGTCCGATCGGTGTTCAGCTGAGCAAAGATCGACGCGGCAGTTGCGGGCAGGAACGCCTGCAGCATCACAGCGGCGGTGCGAATGCACTCCAGCAGGTTGTAAAGCACGGTACCGAGACGCTCTTTTTTGCTCTCGTCCTTGGCAAGCGCCCAGGGCATGGTCTCGTCGATATATTTATTGGCGCGGCGCAGTGCGTTAAAGATGGCATCCACGGCATCAGCCACGTGATAGTTGTCCATATTGGACTCAAAGGCGGCTTTGGCGGCGGCGAAGGCAGCCTTCAGCTCGCCGTCGGTTCCCTCCTCCCCGGCGGGAGCGGGTACAATACCGTCAAAATACTTCTTGGTCATGGCGTGGGTGCGGCTGACCAGATTGCCAAGGTTATTGGCAAGGTCGGTATTATAGCGGGTCAACACGTTGGTATAGCAGATACGCCCGTCCTGATCGTAGGGCATCTCGGAAAGTGCAAAGTGACGGACACCGTCCACACCGAAGGTCTCGGCAAGCTCGTCGGCATAGATCACGTTACCGCGGGACTTGGACATCTTGATCTCGGCGCCCTCGCCGCCCTTTTTCTCCTCGGCGGCGTTGAACCAGGGGTGACCGAACACCTTTTTGGGCAGGGGCAATCCAAGAGCCATGAGGAAGATGGGCCAATAGATGGTATGGAAGCGCAAAATGTCCTTGCCGATGATGTGCACGTCGCAGGGCCAGTACTTTTTGAAGTGCTCGGACTGCTCCTCAAAGGATTTGTCGGGATCGTAGCCAAGGGCGGTGATATAGTTGGTCAGCGCGTCCAGCCACACATAGGTCACGTGACGGTCGTCAAAATCCACGGGAATGCCCCACTTGAAGGAGGTACGGGAGACGCAAAGATCCTGCAAGCCCCCCTCCACCCGCAGGAAGTTGTTGATCATTTCCTTCTTGCGGCTCTCGGGCTGAATGAAATCGGGGTTGGCATCGATATGGGCAAGGAGTCTGTCCACGTACTTACTCATTTTAAAGAAGTACGCCTCCTCCTTTGCCTGCTGAACGGGTCTGCCGCAGTCGGGGCATTTACCGTCCACCACCTGGGTCTCGGTAAAGAAGGACTCGCAGGGAGTGCAGTACCAGCCCTCGTAATGTCCTTTATAGATATCGCCCTGATCGTAAAACTTCTTGAAGATCTTCTGCACGGTCTTCACGTGGGGCTCGTCGGTGGTACGGATAAAATAGTCATAGCTGGAATTCATCTTATCCCAGATACTCTTGATCTCCCCTGCCACGCCGTCCACGTACTTCTGGGGAGTGATCCCCGCCTCGTTGGCAAGGTTCTCGATCTTCTGCCCGTGCTCGTCGGTACCGGTACAGAAGAACACATCATAGCCGCGCAATCTCTTATAGCGTGCCACCGCATCCGCCATGATGACCTCGTAGGTGTTGCCGAAATGAGGCTTACGGGAGGCATAGGCAATGGCGGTGGTCAGATAAAATTTTTCTTTCATGATGGGTCGTCTCCTTTACAAAGCGCCATGGACAGGCGCAGATAAGATAAAATATAATGATGGGCATACCAAAACAAAAAGAGTACGCCGAATGTGCACAAGGATAAGATCAGATGCCAAAGGGACTTCAACGAGAACAGGAAGATAGCCCCCGGGTTCCTTCTGCCGTAACGGAAGGCATCGGCAAAGGCGCTCCACACAGGGCGGGATTCATCCCCCACCGCGATGGCGGTGGTCAGCTGATAAAAGCCGGTGAGCATCAGGATCGCCACCGCAACGGCGGCCGCCAGTATACAGCCGATAACCGTGAGCAGGATGGCGGGGCCATCGTCAAGATATGCCCAAAGCACATGATCATACAGCGCGAATACGCCCACAAAGGCGCCCAGGATCAGCACTGCGGGCAGTAAGACCTGAAAGGCAAGCAAAAGTCCGGTCAGGATGGCACGAACGGCACGGCGAAACGAGGTGTAATAGTAAAGCACCTCCCTTGCCATGGGAGTATCACCCAGGCACATTCGCCCGGCCAGGCGCAGGCGCCCCAGCCACGCGGGCATGACGCCGATGAAAAACAGGAGTGCGGAGAGCACATAGTACAATACGTTCAAAAGCAGCGATACCGTTGTCGACACCCCGCCTAAGGTGAAGATGGCAAACAGAATGGAGAGCAGTTGAATCACGGTGTACCAGGCGAAGGTCACAAGCAGGCAAAACAGGAAGGTCGTGACAAGCAAGGCAAGATTGCCCCGCTTTTTTAAGATCCCCGAGGCTTCGGTCATGGCGCGGCTCACAGTCACGCGGGAACGCTCGGTATCGGGCGTATAACGATCGGCGGCAGTATCCATAAACCGACCTCCTTTTGTCATAATATTATTATTTTAGCATATGGAACAGGTTTTTACAAGTGGCGTGCCGAAAAAAGAGAAAAAATTCATTCACCGCGGCACCTTTTTCGATATTCCGAGGGTGAAATTCCGTGATTCTTACGAAAGGCGGTGCTGAAATAGTAGATATTTTCAAATCCGCAACGACGGGCAACCTCCCCTACGGGAAAGGTGGTATTTTCAAGAAAACGGCGGGCCGCACGCATCCGCTCGTCGGTCAGAAACGCCCCCACGGAGCATCCCAGCGCACGGCGGAAGCGGAAATTCAGTGTGGAGGGATTGGTGGAAAGCGCCCGACAAAGATCGTCTACGGTCCACTTCCGGTCGATCTCCGAACGGATACAGCGCGCCCCTTCCAGCACCAGGCTGTCATGGCAATCCCGCAGGCGCGCATCACCTCCCGCCCCGGCCGAGCCCCCCGCATGCTCGGCGGAGATCAGCAGGAGAATGTCCTCCAGGGCATGCTCCCGCTGATAGAGCGAACGGGAATCCTCGGCCTCGCAAAGCGCCTCGTAGGTCTCGATATCGGAAAGAAACCGTGCCCGATCCCGAAAAGCGATCTTGCCGACAGGCAGGGGCAATGTGAAGGGGCACCTGGGATTGACGCGGAATTTGAGGTAAAGAAAGGAGATGGGCTCCAGCACCGAACGGGTAAAATCCACATCGTCGGGAAAGACCGCACAGTCCCCCGCTCCGATGATCTGCTCGCTCTCCCCGATCGCCAGGCGAAAGCGTCCCTCCTTTAAATAGAACAGCGCCCATGTGGGCTGACGCCCCTCGGTTACTTCGAATTCATCGCGGTGGGCAAGCTTGTATTCTATAAATCGAAAGGGCTTTTCCATAAAATTTACCTCGGATATTGCCGGATTTTATAAAAAACATTTTACCATATTGCATGGAAAAGCGCAAGGGGGTCTGCTACAATAAAAGAAAAAAACATCGGGAGGCTTTTTTATGGAGCAGATCACACTTTCCGTCAGAAAAACATACGATTGCGACGTGCTGGTGGTGGGCGGCGGCGTTGCGGGCATTTCCGCGGCGGTCAATGCGGCGCGGGAGGGTGCCCGCGTGATCCTTTGCGAGAGCGGCGGGTGCCTGGGCGGCACGGCCACCAAGGGTCTGGTCGGTCCCTTTATGACCTGCTATGACAAAGCAGGAAAAACACAGATCATCCGCGGCTTTTTTGAGGAGCTTGTGGAGCGCATGATCAAAGAGGGCGGCGCCATCTCCTATCGGGAATGCCCAGGCAGCGACAGCCGTGCGGGCTACCGCCACAAAGGACACATCGGCGTGACGCCCTTTCTGCCCGAGACTCTGAAGCGGGTTGCGGAATCCATGTGTCTGGAGGCGGGCGTCAAGCTCCTGTACCACAGCATGCTGATTGGCTGTGATACCGCAGACGGCAGAATCGGGCAGGCGTATCTTGCCACCCAGGAAGGGATCGACGCGGTAACGGCCAAGGTCTTTATCGATGCCAGCGGCAGTGCTTCCCTTGCCCACAAGGCGGGGGCCGAGACCTTCCGTGGGGACGAGAACGGCTTTTTGCAAACCGCCTCCCTCTTTTTTGTCATTGACGGCGTACACAAGGACGAGCTGGACGCCTATATGAAGGCCCACCCCGATATGCGCGGGCGCTTTTACATGGATATCATCGAGGATGGGCGTAAGAACGGCACCTTCCCCTGCGGCACGCAGAAGCTGCGCATTTATGAGCGGCCGGACGGCAGTTGGGTGGTGAATATGGCTCAGACCGACAAGGGCGTAAACGAGCTGGATACCGAAGCGCTGACCTGCGCCGAGATCGATCAGCGTGCACAGGTCATGCAGATCTTCCATTTTCTCAAAAGCAATCTGCCCCCGCTACGTGACATCCGCTTTGTGGAAAGTGCCGCCGATCTGGGCGTGCGGGAGAGCCGCCGCATGAGAGGCAAGACATTGCTGACGGGCGAGGATGTGGCCAACAGCCGCTATTATGACGAGCGGATCGCGGTCTGTGCCAACTCTATCGACATCCATCAGGCGGTGGGCGTGGACTATGTCGCTTACACCGCCGATCAGAATTACTACATTCCCCTCTCTGCACTTGTTTCCAAGGATATAAACAATCTCCTTGCAGCGGGAAAGTGTCTTTCTGCCGACAAGTACGCGCATGCGGCCATCCGCGTGATGCCCCCCTGCTTTGCCATGGGCGAGGCGGCAGGCATCACTGCCGCGCTGGCCGTCAAAAAGAACGCCACCGTATGGGAGGTCCCCGTAACCGAGGTACAGGAAAAGATCCTTGCCCACGGCGGGTACCTGGAGTAATCACGAGGTTTGCCCCTTGGGGCAAGTGAAAAGGAGTACGAGCAAAACGCTCGTACTCCTTTTGTTGCGGTTGAGAATCATTCTAACATATCCTCGGTGATGGTAAAGTAGCCGACGATATGAATATCGTTTGGGTCGACGATCCCGTGAACCAAACGATATTCACCGATCAGTTCTTCTTTGTCGAACTCATTTATTACACCAAAACGGCCCCCATCTTCAGAAAACGGATATACGGTAGTACGAATTTCAAAACCGGTTCCGTGAAATTGAACATCCACCCAAGAATCACCGCTTTTCTTCTGTACATCGGGCCAAAACTCCGTCCTGTAGAACTTCAGATAAGTATCATTGACTATGGTATAATGGACTTCACCGTTTTCGTAATATACATCGGTCATGTAAATACGCGAATTTTGGAGCAAGCCGTCCTTTTCCTCTGCCACTCCCTTGGTGATCAGGAAGAAAATGCCGGTACCCAATAGCAAAACGGCAACAAGAAGAATGAGCAGAATGCATATTTTTCGCTTTTTCATGGCTTACCCTCCCTTGATTCCATCTTCATCCTCATTATAACACAAAAATATATAAAGCACAATACCCCACGGCAGATCGCCGATCTGCCGTGGGGCGGGGGTTAGTCTAACATATCCTCGGTGATGGTAAAGTAACCGACGATATAAGTGGCATCATCCGAAAAGGAGTAGTAGGGCTCACCCTCCCCGGTCTGTTGGTTGATACCGTCAATGCTGACATTGCCAAAAATCAGCCGATATTCGCCCATAATATCTGCGGCGGTCAATCCTTCGGCTATTTTAAAATTCATTTGCTTTTGGCTAAAAGCACCAAAATCGGGTTCGCCGCGATCGGAATCCGCCTGCCATAGATGATGTAGCTTCCACACGCCGTTCTCCTTGCGCTCCATATACGGCACATCATTAGAGGAAACCTTACGGAATGTATCATTGACTACGGTGTAATAAAGCGTGCCCTCTTCATAACAGATGTCTTTCATATACACGCGAGAGTTTTGATGCAGGCCGTCATTCACATATATTTCCCCCTTACAAACCGAAAGAAAGATACCTACACCAATGACCAACAACAGCACTGCGGCGATTGCGGTAATTGCAATAACTTGTTTTTTCATAAAAATCCCCCTTTATGACTTTAGCAATATATCTTTTAGTGTATTATTGAAAACCATTTGGGATCATCTTTATGATATCATAAATTTTCTCTTTTGACAAGGGCCACGGATAAAAATTGTGGCCCTTGTTTATAGAACAAAACTGTTACGAATCAGCATAGGCTGCTATATAATCATTAAAATAATTATATATAACCTGCGTGATTTGAATTCCGACATTTCGCGTTGCGTTAATATTCCCCACATGTATACCATGTACTATATTATTAGAATCATAAATCGGTGAACCACTCTGGCCATCACTGGCGTCAATGCGATGATAAAAGTAGGCACCCTCAATGCTTGTAACGTAATCAGTTGATGTGTATTGGTAGTATTGATATTCAGTGGGATAACCGGTCATCGTAAAATAGGCAGGAAAAGTAGAACCGTGATCATAAGTGAATCCAAGCCAACCACAATCGTTTCCAATATGTTCATTCAAAACAATGATTCCCCAATCGCAATTAGCATCTTCGGCATCATCATACGTAGGAGCCGCCACTGTTAAAAATTTGGCGGTTCCATACGGATTGTTCCACAATCCGTACCCATTTTTTCCGGGCCACACCTTAACATCAGTAGCCCATTTATAATTTTCATAAACACAATGACCTGCTGTGACTGCAACATTTTTACTGATCATAAAAGCAGTACAAGTAAACGCATTTCCATCCAGTTCTCCTTCAACGTAGCAAATGGCAGAGTAAGGAATCGCCTTGGTATTAGTAACTTTCGTGCGTTCATCGGAGCCTCCGATGATACTTCCATCCAAAGCGACAGAAGCGAGCGCATGAAGATCTTCAAGAAGAGAAACGCTACCCATATCCTTTAATTTTGATATAACTTGAGATACCGCAATTTCTTCTCTATAATCGTGTGTGGAATATGTCACTTCTCCGGTATCCACATTTTTTGTCATTGTAGCAATAGAGAACTCATCCTGTGATACCATACCATCTCCGGAAATAATAGCACCAACCGGAACCACCAAAGCACAAATCATGACACAACATAAAAACACGCTCAAAAATTTTTTTCATAATGAATCTCCTTTACTTTTATTATTTTATATTGCTAGCTGTTATCGCTTAGACAAGCCATTGGTATCCCTCCCTTTTATTCATTTTTATACCAAATTGATCTCACATTGGTCATAAGAAGAATGATTCACCAAAGTCCGTTTGAGGCATTTCAGCATTTTCTCATAATGATCATAACTACAGATATTTGCCGAAACGGTCAAATGAACGGTAAGCTCCGGATCATCTTCAAACGATACGGCAAAGACCTCGCCGTTTTCGTCATAAACATAATGATATCCCGTTACTGTTGAGGATAAAAGTTTAACATCTTCCCCGATATGATTCAATTCCTTCCAAACATCAAACCGATTCTCGGTGCTCGCATACATTTTAACGCGTTCCCGGCGGATCCATCCCCTGTCGCTGACATAATAGATCCAAACATTGGACTTTAGCTGAGCACTGTGCAGATGGGAATTTTCTATCATATCCCCCGTATCATACTCCACCGGGATATAGGACACGGCATAGGAGGCAAGGATGACCAAGGCAAGACAAGCGGCGACCAGAGACCATCTTTTGAGCGTCACGCTCCTTGCCCGCTTGGCGGCGTTCTCTTTTGCTTGCAGATATGCCTCGATGTAGCAATCGTCGAGCAATCCGACGGCGTTTAAAAACGTTTCTTCAGTCAATCTTCTCACCTCTTTCTTCCAAATATATTTTCAGGCCTTGTTTGATCTGATTCAATTGTTTATAGATATTGGATCTTGTCATCTGCACAGTCTTGGCAATCTCCTCCACCGATTCCGAAAAATAATACCGACCGACAAATATATGCTGCTGTATCTGTGTCAGGGTCTTTATGTAATCATTGATATTTTTGGCAAGCTCCTTTACCGCCACCTCTTCCTCTACCGACCGATCGCCTTGCAGGAAATATTCCACATCATCCATATCATCGATCAGGTGCGCGGGTACGCGCTTTTGGCGATTTTTGGCGGTAAGACGGTTAAAGGCAATGCCGCGGATGATCTTTGCCAAAAACAAACGGAGCACCGTGGGCCGCTCGGGCGGAACTGCATTCCAGACCCGCAGATAGGTATCGTTGCAGCATTCCTCGCAATCGCATTTATCGTGTAGGATGTGATACGCGATGCTGTAAAGAAATCGGCCGTATTTGAGATCGGTCTCCCTGATGGCGGTTTCGTTCCTATCCCAATACAGATCTATGATACGGTCATCTGTCAACAGATCTTCTTGTGGTTTTTGATGCGTCATTTTTCCTCCTTTGCGATCGTTGAAGGTCCTTCTCTATATAAGACCGCGTTTTTTGCAAAATGTGGAAGGATCTTTAAAATTTTTATTCCATCATTCATAAAGAAACGGCCGACGATGCGTGTTCTCCTTAACGGAGAACGCACAATGAATTGCAACCTTGCGGTTGCGTGAATTGAAAGCTCTCGCTTTCATGAATTGCCTGCGGCATGAATTGTGCCTTGGCACATTGGTTGCAATTCAATTCATGTGAACGATGAATTGCATAGCAATTCTGCGAGCAAATCATGGCGAAGCCAATTCATGATGCGTCAGCATCAATTCATCAATAAAACAAACAGAGCAAGAATATAAGGATTTTCTCCTTGTACTCTTGCTCTCTTTACGCTGATGTCGGCCGTTTCGTTATTGAATCTTGGTAATATCGTAAGGGGTCGCCTGATAGACAAAGTAATTGAGCCAGTTGGAATAAAAGAGATTGGCACAGCTACGCCAGCGGACGACGGGCTCCTTGGTATCGTCATTACCCGGGAAATAGTTCTTGGGAATGGCAATGTCAAGTCCCTTGCTCTTATCACGCAGGTATTCCTTTTTCAGGGTATCGGCATCGTACTCCGAATGTCCCGTGACAAAGATCTGTCTGCCCCGCTCGGTGGAGACCACAAAGACTCCCGCCTCGTCCGAGCTGGCAAGAATGCGCAGAGCATCCACACTTTCGATATCCTCGCGGCGGTTTGCCGTATGGCGGGAATGAGGCACCAGGAAGGTATCATCAAAGCCCCGGAACAGGATGGAGCGCTTATAATCCAGATGGTGCTCGAACACACCGAACAGCTTTTCGGGCAGCTGTACCTTGTCAATACCGTAATGGTAGTAAAGACCCGCCTGGGCACCCCAACAGATGTGCAGTGTGCTGGTCACATGGGTCTTGCTCCACTCCATGATGCGGCAGAGCTCCTCCCAGTACTCCACCTCCTCGAACTTCAAGTGCTCTACGGGAGCTCCTGTGATGATCATGCCGTCGAAATTCTGATCCTTGATATCGTCAAAGACCTTATAGAAGGAGAGCATGTGCTCGGCGGAGGTATGGGTGGATTTGTGAGTGGCGGTCTGCAGCAGCTCCAGCTCCACCTGCAAGGGTGTATTGCCGATCAAGCGTGCGATCTGGGTCTCGGTAACGATCTTTTGCGGCATGAGATTGAGCATGACAATACGCAGAGGGCGGATATCCTGGGTCATGGCGCGATTTTCGGTGATGACAAAGATATTCTCCTCATGCAGGGTTTGCGTTGCGGGCAAAAGATTCGGTATTTTAATGGGCATAATAAAACCTCGCTTCAAGGGTGCCGCGACTCTTATGTATGATGCACGGCTTATTCAAGGGCTCCCTTGTGTAAAGGGAGCTCCCGCGTGAGCGGGTGAGGGATTGACCGTGATCTCTTTTCGGATAAGACAATCCCTCAGTCGGCTACGCCGCCAGCTCCCTTTACACAAGGGAGCCTGAAAGCAAACCGTAATGTATAGAGCGCATTTTTAATTAAATCGCGTCAAGCGCCTGCTTGATGTCGGCGATCAAGTCGTCGCTGTTCTCGATACCGCAGGAAAGTCTGACAAGGTCAGCGGAAACACCTGCGGCAAGCAGCTCCTCGTCGTTCATCTGTCTGTGTGTGGCGCTGGCGGGATGCAGGCAGCAGCTGCGAGCATCGGCAACGTGGGTCTCGATGGCGGCGATCTTCAAGCCCTTCATGAATTTCTCGGCCGCGGCTCTGCCGCCCTTGACGCCAAAGCTGACCACGCCGCAGGTACCGTTGGGCATATACTTTTTGGCGATCTCGTAGTACTTATCCCCTTCCAGGCCGGGATAGGTGACCCAGGCGATACGGTCATCGGACTTGAGGAACTTGGCAACAGCCAAGGCATTCTCGCAGTGGCGAGGCACGCGCACATGGAGGCTCTCCAAGCCGAGGTTGAGAATAAAGGCGTTCTGAGGGGATTGGATCGAGCCAAAATCACGCATGAGCTGGGCGGTCGCCTTGGTGATGAACGCACCGCCAAGCCCGAAGCGCTCGGTATAGGTCACGCCGTGATAGCTGGCGTCGGGGGTACAGAGCCCCGGGAATTTTTCGGGATATTTCGTCCAATCGAACTTGCCCGAATCCACGATACAGCCGCCCACGGCGGCACCGTGACCGTCCATGTACTTGGTGGTGGAGTGGGTCACGATGTCAGCACCCCACTCAAAGGGACGGCAGTTGATGGGAGTGGCAAAAGTATTGTCGATGATCAGCGGCACGCCGTGAGCGTGGGCGGCGTTGGCAAACCGCTCGATATCCAGCACCGTCAGGGCGGGGTTGGCGATGGTCTCGCCGAACACTGCCTTGGTGTTGGGACGGAAGGCGGCGTTCAGCTCCTCGTCAGAGCAATCGGGAGCCACGAAGGTAAACTCAATGCCCATGCGCTTCATGGTGACCGAGAACAGATTGAAGGTGCCACCGTAGATGGTGGAGGAGGCTACCACGTGGTCACCGCAGGAGGCGATGTTAAATACGGCGTAAAAGTTAGCTGCCTGGCCCGAGGAGGTCAGCATAGCGGCAGTTCCCCCCTCCAGCTCACAGATCTTGGCCGCAACGCTATCATTGGTGGGATTTTGCAATCTGGTATAGAAATAGCCGGAGGCCTCCAGGTCAAAGAGCTTGCCCATATCCTCACTGGTGGAATATTTGAACGTGGTGCTCTGCACGATCGGGATCTGACGAGGCTCGCCGTTGCCGGGAGTATAGCCGCCTTGTACGCATTTTGTTTCCATCTTGTAGTTAGACATCATAACACCTCGTTTTTAAGGATTTGAATTATCTATTAGTATAACATACATTTTTGCGTTTGGCAAGCGATTTTCCTCTACGGCAAAAAATTTTTCGCAAAACCGCCGCTACGGTGCTGTTTGCGGTATTCGGCAGGGGTCACGACAAGCTCTTGGCGAAATTCCCTGTCAAAGCTTCGCATACAGCCAAAGCCGCACCGCGCCGCGATCTCCGCAATACTCAGATCGCTTGAGGTCAACAGCGCTACACTCTCGTTCAAGCGCAACAAATTCACATAAGCCCGAAAGGAAAAACCCGTTTTGCGCTTGAAAAATTTAGAAAGATAGGCGTAATCATAGCCAAGCTCCGCCGCCGCGTCACGCAAAAGGCACTCCCCGAGGAAATGTCGGTCTGCATAGAGCAGCAAGCGGGTCAAGATATCCGCGCTCCCCTTTTTCTCCGCGGCGCGATAGACCGCCCCCCGATCAAAAAGGCCGCAAATGCGATAGGTCAGTGCCCGCTGCAGAAAAACATTCCCCCACTCGCCCTCTATATCCTCGGGGCAAGAAAAAAGATTGTCCACAGGCAGGCAATGCTCGGTTTTGCGATAAAAGTCGGGCACCATGTCGGGCGAAAAAATACAAAGGGTAAAATGCGCCTCGATCTCGGTATGATAGGCGTGGATCTGAAACGGAAAGACCAGCACCGCCTCCCCTTCGCCGATCAAATACTGTCTTTCCCCTACCGTGACGGTCATTTGCCCCCGCCGACACAGGCAAAACTCAAAGGAGCGGTGCAAATGCAACGGGAATTTCAAGTTTTTTCCGCGGGTGCATCGAAATTCCTGCTTTTGCAAGGAATGAGCGCTTTCAAAAAACATGGCGGCCTCCTTCAAAAAGACTAATTCTGTCTACTATTATACTACGGATGGTATTGAAATGCAAGCCTGTTTCTCTTACAATGAAATCGGGCGATACGCCACAGAAAGGAGACACCCTTATGAAAAAAGCATTGATCGTATACGGCGGCTGGCAGGGGCACGACCCCGACGGCGTTGCAACCGTTTTTGAAGAAATTCTGAAAAGCGAAAATTTTGAGGTAACGGTTTCGGATACCCTTGACAGCTTTCTTGGCGATCTGACGGTCTATGATCTGATCGTCCCCGTCTGGACTATGGGCAAGCTGGAGCGGGAGGCCGAAAAAAATGTTTGCGCGGCGGTGGCCGCAGGCACGGGGCTGGCGGGCTGTCACGGCGGCATGTGTGACGCCTTTCGCAACAGCACCGACTGGCAGTTCATGACCGGCGCGCAATGGGTGGCGCATCCCGGCAACGACGGCGTGACCTATCGGGTCTTTATCTGTGACACCGACTCGGAGATCACCCGCGGCATCAAGGATTTTGAGGTCACCAGCGAGCAGTATTACATCCATGTGGACCCTGCCGTCAGGGTGCTTGCCACCACCTCCTTCCCTGTGGCCGAGGGCCACCATTCGCCCAACGGTCGGGTGGATATCCCCGTGGTCTACACCAAAATGTGGGGTAAGGGCCGCGTTTTTTATAACAGCCTGGGGCACACAAGTAAGATCTTTGATGATATTCCGGAGGCAAAGGAGCTTATGCGCCGCGGATTCCTGTACGCGGCAAGATAAGGAGGATCATGTATGCTAAATATCGGCGTTGTGGGATGCGGCAATATCAGCGGCATCTACTTTAAAAATCTGACCACACTTTTCGGCAATGTCAGGGTATTGGCATGTGCCGATCTGGACACGGAAAAGGCAAAAAAAGCGGCGGAGGAATGGAAAATCGAAAAAATTCTGACCGTGGACGATATGCTTTCCTGTCCCGAGATCGATCTGGTTCTGAATCTGACTACTCCGGTGGCGCACTATCCCATCAATAAAAGATGTCTGGAGGCCGGCAAGAGCGTCTATGTGGAAAAGCCCCTTGCTCTGACCTATGCCGAGGGCAAGGAATTGGTTACCCTTGCCCAACAAAAAGGCCTGTATCTGGGCTGTGCCCCCGACACCTTTATGGGTGCGGGCGTTCAGACCTCCTGCAAGCTGATCGGCGACGGTATGATCGGCGCACCTGTTGCGGCATCCGCCTTTATGATGTGCCACGGGCATGAGGGCTGGCACCCCGCCCCCGCTTTTTACTATGACATCGGCGGCGGCCCCCTTTTTGATATGGGCCCCTACTATATCACAGCGCTTGTCCGTATGCTGGGGCGCGCGGTCGCTGTCAGCGCCATGACCTCCCGCGCCTATGAGGAGCGCACCATCGGCAGTCAGCCCTTGTTTGGGCAAAAAATGCCCGTGAAGGTAGATACACATATTTCGGGGTTGATCCGCTTTGAGAGCGGTGCCATCGCCACGCTGGTCACCAGCTTTGATGTCTGGAAGCACGGTATGCCCTGCATCGAGGTCTACGGCACCTTGGGTAGCTTGAAGGTCCCCGATCCCAACACCTTCGGCGGCCCTGTACTCTGCGCCACCAGCAACGACAAGGAATTCCGTGAGATCCCGCTCATCAATCCTTACAAGGAGAACTCCAGAGGCATTGGCGTCAGCGACACTGCCCTTGCTATGGAGGAGAAGCGCTGCAACAACGCCTCCGGCGCACTGGGGCTACATGTGCTTGAGATCATGGAGGGGCTGATTCGCAGCGGAAAAGAAAAGCGGGAGATTGCGATCGAGAGCGCGCCCTCGCCCGCAATTCCCTTGAAGCGTGATTGCCCCAAGGGTATGCTTTGCACCGAATAATCTCCAAAATCAAAGATAATTTGTCCGTTTGTGGCTTTACATTAAAATTCCTCGTGCTATAATGAAGGCATAAACCGTTATTTTTCTTTGAAAAAAGGAGATATGGAGCATGAAAGAAAGCATAAAAATCGGTTATGTGGGCCTTGGCTGCCGCGGGCGGAACGTACTGAAAAACTGCTTTTCTCAAATGGCGGATGTGGAGATCGCCTATCTTTGCGATCTGTCCGAGGAGCGGCTGGAAAAGGGACAGCAATATCTGCTGGATCGGGGCAAGGCGCCCGCTGTTCTGACCCGTGAATACGAGGATATTCTGAAGGATCCCACCGTTGACGCGGTAATGCTGATGACCGGCTGGGACGGACGCCCTCAGATGGCCAAGGAGGCCATGCTGGCAGGTAAATACACCGGTATCGAGGTGGGCTGTGCCATTCGGCTGGAGGAATGCTTTGATCTGATTGAGACCTATGAAACGACCAAGGTACCGTTGATGATGCTGGAAAACTGCTGCTACGGTCGCCGTGAAATGATGGCGCTGAACATGAAGGAGCTTGGCCTGTTCGGCGAGATCGTGCATTGTGACGGTGCTTATGGACACTATATCAACGATGAGGACACCTTTAAAAACATTGGCAAGGAGGATCCCCCTCACTATCGCTTCCCCCATTATCTCACCCGCAACTGCGAGCATTATCCCACCCACGCGTTAGGTCCGATCTCCAAGGTGCTGAACCTGAATCGCGGCAACCGTATGCTGAAATTGGCCTCCTTTGCCACCAAGAGCGTGGGATTGAAGGCCTATGCCGTCGAGCGGTTCGGCCCCGACAGCGAATATGCCAAGCTGGATTATAAGCACGGTGATATCATCAACACCATGATCACCTGTGAGGGGGGCGAGACCATTCTGCTGACGCTGGACACCACCCTGCCCCGCGCTTATTACAGCCGTAACTTTACCGTACGCGGCACCAAGGGGCTTTATTCCGAGGAGCGCAAGGTGGGTTATCTCAAGGGTATGGCCGAGCCCGTTGAAAACAATGAAAAGGAATTCTTTGAAAAATACGATCATCCCCTGCACCGCGAGTATGAGGAGCTGGGCACCCGCGGCGGGCACGGCGGCATGGATTGGCTGGTCTGCCGTGCCTTTGTGGAAAGCGTAAAGAACGGCACCAACACCCCCATTGACGCCTATGACACGGTGCTGTGGATGTGCATTGCCCCCTTGTCGGAAAAGTCAATCCAAAACGGCAATATCCCCGTAGACGTGCCCGATTTTACGGGTGGTAAATGGAAAAGCCGCGAGCCCATCGTGGAGGGCAAATATTGCCTGGATAAGGTCTGCGTGGATCCCGACACCCGTATATTTTCGGATATCGAGTAACATACCGCAAAACAGAACCGGGAGCCGCTTTGGCTCCCGGTTCTGTTTTTCATCATTTTGCCTGCGGTGAAGGTGTTCTTTAGTGGATATCGTCCAGCATTCTCACGCGCTCCGCGTGCCTTCCTCCCTCAAACTCGGCATCCAGCCAGCTTTTCACGATCAGCTTTGCCACCTCTGTCCCCACAACACGGGAACCGAAGGAAAGCACATTGGTGTTGTTGTGCTGCCGTGAGAGCACCGCCGAATAGGGCTCACTGCAGACCACAGCCCGCACCCCCGGCACCCGATTTGCCGCCAGGGAGATACCAACACCCGTACCGCAGATGGTAATACCGCGATCCGCACGTCCTGCCACGACCTCGCGCGCCACCCTTTCGCCGTAAACGGGATAATCGCACCGCTGTGTACTGTCGGTACCCAGATTGATCACCTCATGTCCCATATCCTTGAGATATGCTACGATCTCCCGCTTCATTTCCACTGCCGTATGATCGTTTCCGATTGCAATTTTCATTCCGTTATACTCCTCCATGCAAAAATTCCCGCGCCCAGCACGCCGCCTTTACCGTCGTTTCCCGCAGAATACAGGATCCGCAAGCCATCGTGCGGTAACGGCTTTCTGGTATGGGCACGAATGCTCTTCTCCAGCATGGCCTTTGGGAAGCCTGCCATTCCGATCACTCCGCCCCCCAAAAGCAACACCTCGGGATCCAGGATGTTGATCTCGGTGGCGATCACCCGCCCCAAGCGCTCTATGTATTCTCTCAATTCTGCGGCTTCGCCGTGGCGGACGAACAGTTCCTCTATCGGTGTGCGGCAAAAAACGTCGCGGGCAAGGGCCGCCAGATACAGACCGCCCGCCAACCCCTCAGCACAGCCCGTGTTTCCGCAACCGCAAGGCTGCTGACTGTCTCCAAAGGGGATATGCCCCAGCTCCCCCGCAACACCGTGGTGCCCCGTCAGCAGGGCTCCGCCAAGCAGTATGGCATTTCCGATGCCTGTACCCACATAGCACGCGAGCACATCTCCACTTTGAATATCCAGCCGACGCATGTCTGCAAGCAGCTGAACATTTACATCCCGTTCGATCAAAACCGGCACACCGAGCCGCTTTCTGAGAATCCGCCCCAGAGGAACACCGTCAAAGCCCCGCACATTGGGCGCATTGAGCACCCTCTCCCGCGCCTTATCCACCGTTGCGGGGAGTCCGATGCAAGCCGCGACCACATGATCCCGAGCACCGTGCCGCAAGCAATACTCCGAGATCGCATCCCCCAGCAATGCCGCGGGATCCTCACCCATCAGCACCGCCGTCGGGTGCTTCTCGTATGCAAGCACTTGTCCCTCTTTGCCGACCAATCCCATGCGGAAATGCGTACCACCGATATCGATGCCCAGCGTATAGAATTCAGATGACATAGGGCTCCCCATCCAATCGGCTCATATCGATCACGGCCTTCATATACTTCCCGTATTTGGTCTCCAGCTCGGCCTGTGCCCGGTCAAACTGACACATCGGATAGACCTTGGTGGGGATATTTTTGAAATTCCAGCGGCCGCGCTCCAGAAGCTTGACGGCATTGCGCGCCGAGATGTGATTCAGCGCCTTCTCACGGGGGTGGGTGCTCAGGCAGTCGATGGCGCGCACATTCAGCAGCTGCATATTCACACTGCGCGGCTCACCCGTGTGATAGGCACCGATGCAAAGCTGTCCGCACTGCGCCGTGAGCCTTGCCGCCAGATCCAGGGATTCACTCGTTTCTCCCCACTCCATGACCACATCAAAGCCCTTGAAGCCATCCTGTATCATCTGCTCGGCCTGCTCGACCGACAGTACCGTATCGGCACCGTATTTTTGGGCATCCCGTAAGCACTCGGGACGAATATCCACAGCCGTGACAAACGCCCCCCGCAGCTTCAATAACGAGATGGCGCCGCAGCCCATATAGCCTGCTCCCACCACGCAAACCTCCATGCCGGGTATATTGACCCGCGCCTTGCTCACCGCGCTGACAAGGCAGGCCAGGGGCTCGACCAAAAGATCCTCGTCACGAATACCGTCGGGCAGGTGGATCAGACAGCGCTTAGTGGGATCCACCGCCGTGTAGCGCACCATGCCGCCGCCACCGGGCAGAGGATTGCCCCAAAGACCTCCGACGCGATCACCGACCTGCCAGCCCGTTACATTTTTTCCGACCGCCTCCACAACGCCCACCGGCTCATGACCAAAGCAGCTCCGCTCTGTGGCATTGGCCCACCTGTAATGCTCGGACATGCAAACACCCACAAAGGTCTGTCGGATCAGCACCAGATTGTCGTTCATTTCGGGCATGGGGACATCCTCGACAATGCTGTGTCCCGCGCTCAGTGTTGCAATACGCTTATTTTCCATTTGAATTTCCTCCCTTCAGGCCTTTCAAATGCCTGTGACACCATTATAAGTCCCACGCCGCCCGCAAGGCAAGGACGATTTCGGCATATATATGGACAAAAACGACATTTTGTGTTATAATCATTGCAGATCCGCTTGGGGGTGACTTGCAATGTATTTTGCGACAATCGGCAAATCCACATTACTTTATCGGTCCCGTGCACATGTTCACGGAGAATGGGAGATCGTGCTCAATCTGGAGGGTGACGGTACGGCACGGATCGGCGAGCAGACGCTTGCCATTACCGCGGGCTCGGTGATCTGCATCCCACCCAAAACCGTTCACGCCAAGGAGGCAAAGCAGGGTTTTCGCGACATTTATATTCATTATCCCGTGCTTTCCTTGCCGACGGATGGCCTTTTATGCTTTCCGGACGAGGATCATCGGGTGGAGCAGCTGATGACCATGATACACGGCATCTACCATAAGCAGGAATATCATTATAAAGAAATCACCGGGCAGCTTGCCTATGCGCTGGTGCAGATATTGATCGGCAAGCTCCATGCGCACAGTCCCGACCCTCGGGTCTCGCGCATTGCCGATCTTGCCATAGAAAACTTTACAGATCCCGACTTTTCCATAATGGCAAGCATACAGACAAGCGGCTATTGCGAGGACCATCTGCGCCGTCTTTTCCGACGCGAATTCGGTAAATCTCCCCTGGAATATCTGACGGCCTTGCGCGTCAATCACGCCAAAAGGCTGATGCACGAAAACCATCATCTGCATTACACGATCGCTCTGATCGGAAGCATGGCAGGCTTTTCTGACATCAGTTATTTTTCCCGTGTCTTTAAAAAAAGCACCGGTCTTTCTCCCCGCGAATATCTCCGCCATGTTGAAGCCTCCTCCCCCGTCCCCGAGGATGACCGTGACCCGATCACAGAGGAAACTCCTCTTTAAGCACCAAAAGCCGCACACGTGTGCGGCTTTTGGTTCATTTTTCCTCCTTTTTCAGCACATCCTTGGGCCTTTGCCCCGTCACCTTATGAAAAGCACGGTAAAATCCGGAGGAACTGGTAAATCCACTGTCCAGTGCCGCCGTCAGAACGCCGCATTGCTTGGTCTTCATCAGGAAGATGACGTTTTGCACCCGACACCGCACAATATAATCCTGCAGACAAATACCGCTGTACTCCTTGAATAATCTGGAGAGATAAGAGGGGTGCACGCCGTGCTTTCTGGCAAGGACTTCACGCGACAGATCCTCGCTCAGGTGTTTTTTGATATAGACCATCGTGCGGCAAACGATACTGTAGCGACCGTCATTCCGAAGCGACTCCCCCGTCTGCAAGACCGAGCATAGCCGCGCCGCGGCAATCACCATGCCCATCAAGGTATGGACGATATACTCCCTTTGATAGGGGCGCTTCTCGCTCAACTCGGTGCGCAGGTCTGCAAAGCACCGCAGCAGATACGCATGGTCGGCGGATTCCCGCGCCAGAACATTCCGAAAGCCCTCTCGGCGTTCAAAAAAGATATCGGCACAGCCCTGCATGGGGTAGATCGTCATGGGCAAAAACTTCACCTGCTCCATGACCAGGGGCTCCCTTGAGGTAATGGCCGCCATGCGCCGCTCATCCACACTGCTGAGCATAATGATATCATCCTTGGCAACGGTGTACTCCCTTCCCCCGATCTGCCAAAGCCCCTCGCCCTGCATAATGTGAACCAGCTTCAGCTCATCGTGAGAACGTGCATCATCGGCATATCCCGGGTAAAGACGGCTGGTTTTGTAGCAAAAAGCGCAATCGTCATGCTCGATCTCAAAGAAAAATGTGGTTTCCAGCTCCATATCCGTCTCCGCTCTTCCGATTTTTTCTCATTATAGCACAATCGTGGAACAATTTGCAACAGAACGGGAAGATTTTCACCGTGATCCATGATAAAATGAGGTCAAGGACGGTGAGGCAGGATCCATCGTCCATGATCGGATAAGGAGAAAACAAATGAGACGCAAGACAGAGCGTTATGCAGAAAAAAGCTATGATATTATTATTGTGGGCGGTGGTATGGCAGGCTTGTGCGCTGCCATTTCCGCGGCACGTCAAGGGGCTAAGGTCGCCCTGGTCCACGCCCGCCCCATGCCGGGCGGCAACGCATCCAGCGAGATCCGCATTCACATTTCGGGTGCCGATCAAAGCCTGAAGCAGCCCGATTACGCCGAAGCCGGCTTGCTCTATGAGCTGATGCTGGAAAACAAGCATTGCAACGATCACTTCTGCTACACCATCTGGGACACCGTCCTTTACGATGCCGCGCGGAAGGAAAAGAATCTGACAGTCTATTACAATACCGTCATGTACGACGCGGAGGTGGAGGACGACACCGTCAAAGGCATCTACTGCGTGCAGGAGACCACCGAGATGCGCTTCCGTCTCTCCGCCCCTCTTTTTGTGGACAGCACGGGCAACGGGACCCTGGGCTACTATGCGGGAGCGGAGTTCCACATGGGCAGTGAGTCTCATGATGAATTTCACGAGCCTCGGGCACCGAAAGAAGCTAACAACGAGCGCATGGGCAACACCATTCTCATGCGCGGCAGAGATACGGGAAGCCCCGTGACCTACTATCCCCCCTCCTTTGCCAAGCCGCTGACCGAAAAGCAGCTGGAAAAGCGCATTCACTGTGAGGTGATGAAGCAGACCATCGACTGCAGTGAATCCCCCGATCCCGAGGAATACCGCCGCCTGGGCATGACCTCCGCAACCAACTGCGATTACGGCTACTTCTGGATGGAGCTGATGGGCAAATCCGATGATATCATCACCGAATACGAGGAGATCCGCGACGACCTGATGGCGTACACCTACGGTCTGTGGGATCATCTGAAAAACGGTAACGAGGGCATTCACGACCATCACTCCGAGAACTACACGCTGGAATGGGTGGGAAATCTGCCGGGCACCCGTGAGAGCCGCCGTCTGGTCGGCGATTATATGCTGACCGAAAACGATATTCTGGAGCACCGAGAATTTGAGGATGCTATCTGCTATGGCGGCTGGTGCGTGGATCTGCACGCCCCTCATGGCCTGCTGGATTTTCACCGACTCCCATCGGATTGCAGTTACTTTGAGGGCGTCTATACCATTCCCTACCGCTCCTATTACTCCAAAAATATCAAGAATCTCTTTATGGCGGGGCGGGATATCTCCGC
The DNA here is from genome assembly GCA_017451735.1 of Clostridia bacterium. Lineage (GTDB taxonomy): Bacteria > Bacillota > Clostridia > Oscillospirales > CAG-272 > Firm-07. The sequence continues at coordinate 9,687 of JAFTNU010000018.1, read as the reverse complement.
CACCAAAATGGCCATGTGCAGTACCCGCATCATTGCCTGCTGTGCCAACGGCGGCCAGGCCGTGGGCATCGCGGCGGCTCTTTGCGCCAAATACGGTTGCTTGCCCCGCGAGCTGGCGCCTGCCCACATCAAGGAGCTACAGCAAGCGATTCTCAAGGAGGACGGCTATTTCCCGCACATCTTCAACGAGGATCCCAAGGATCATGCACGAGCCGCACGATTCACCGCCTCCTCCGCAAAAGAGGGCGGCGATCCGTCACAGGTAAATCGCGGGCTTTCGCGCAAGATGGGCAACAGCTGGAACGGCTGGGTATCGGACGGTCTCTCCCAAAACGGAGAAACGCTGACGATGACATTGGAGCGTGCGCAGGAGCTCTCCGAGCTGCGCCTGACCTTCTGGTCGGACTTCAAGTATCCCATCCGCGTGACCATGGCGCCCAACCGCCAGAAGCAGCAGCGGATCGGTGTTCCTGCAGAGCTGATCAAGGACTATACCGTTCGTTTGATGTACAAGGGACAACTCGTACGGGAAATAGAGGTTCGGGACAACTATCAGCGTCTCAATGTTCTGAAATTTGAAGCAACGCTGTGCGATTGTGCAGAAATTATCGTACATGCCACAAACGGACACGAAAACGCCGTGATTTTTGAGGTCCGGGCTTATTGATAAAAATGCCACTTCACTTCCGCTTTAGCGAAGGCTTCACAAACAGAAAAAGAGCAGACACAACTTGTGTTTGCTCTTTCTGCTTGTATGGGGTGCAGGGCTCTTGCTATACGTCCTGCTCCGCGGCGCACTCGGCCAGAAGCATTTCCGCAAATTTCCCGACACATTTGGGGGTATATTTCCCCGTATTGTGCCAAGCGTAGGTGGTGCGCACGCAATGGCTGATCTTTTTCAGCACGATCCGTTCGGAAAACTGCCCCTGCCAGGATCGGGCGGGAATGAAGGAAACGCCCAAACCCAGCTCGATACATTTACGGATATAATAGGGGTCGTCACTGCAGATGACGATACGAGGGGAAAATCCCAGTTTTCCGCACACGTCCCGGGTGATATTGTGCAAGCTGCTCCCTTGATTGGTGGTGATGAAGGGCTCTTGCATGATATCCGTAACCGTGATGGTCTCTTTCCCGGCCAGCGGGTTGTCCTCATGCATGGCAAGCAGGATCTCCTCATGCAACAATTCCTGCTTTTCGTATGCCCCGCTCAATTGCTCATCGGTAATGATCAGATCAAAATCCTCCGCGGTGGGGGGCACACTGTATTTGGTGACGATATCCACTTGCGGGTAAAGCCTGCTGAATTTTTCCACCGCCTGCATGACGATGCGGCGATTGATAAAGATAGACAGTCTGATCTTTCCCCCGGAGCCATCATCCCGCACCTGCTCTCCGGCGTCGTCCAGCAGAGAGAGTGCTTTTTTGACTTTTTCGTAAAAGATTCTACCGCTCTCATTCAGTTGGATACGGTTGGCCTGACGCACAAAAAGGGCCACAGACAGCTCGCTCTCCAGCCGCTTGATGCTTTGTGACACGGCCGAGGGCGGAACATAAAATTTTTTTGCCGTCATAGAAAAATTCTCGTTTTCGGCGGCATCGCAAAAATAACGCAGCTGCAACAGTTCCATATTTCCCCTCCTTTTTCTCTATTTTAGCACATTTCAGCGTCACTTTCAAGTTATAGCAGTATAAATTATGCTATTATTTACAATGTAGCTCATCTGTGTTAAAATGAATGAGAAATCAATGAAAAGGAACTTTTTATGGACGCCTTACTCATCATGCTGCGCAATGTTATTTTGTTTGTGGCTTTGGCCCTCCCCGGATTTCTGCTCGTCAAGGCAGGACAGCTCAAGCAAGAGCAGTCGGGGGCGCTTTCCAAGCTGTTGATGTATGTGGGAATGCCCTTTCTGATCCTTTCCGGCACCATCAACAACCTATCCTTTAATAAAGAACTACTCATCACCGTCGCCGTGGTCGCCCTGATCGGCATCCTCTATACATTTGTCATGTTTTTTGCCTCAAAACCGCTGACAGGGACGGAAAAAGACGCAAAAACGCGGGGGATGCTGCGATTTTGCGCGGTTTTCTCTAACAACGGCTTTCTGGGAATCCCTCTGGCCATGGCCGTGTTCGGAGCGAACTCTCCCGTATTGACTGTTTTGATCATTCTGAACATCATCACCAATATTCTGATGTATACCCTCGGCATCTATCTTGTCTCGGGGGATAAGAGCCGCATCAGCCTCAAAAAGGCATTTCTCAACCCCGTTCTGATCTCTTTTGTGATCGGCATCGTGCTCAATCTGCTGAATGTGAAGGCCTATTTGCCCGAGGTCGCTACCTATTCTACCCATTTCAGCAACCTCGTCACACCGATCTCCATGACCATCCTCGGCATGAAAATGGGAGCGGTCAAGCTCTCTTCCCTATTCCGATCCCCCAAGACCTTCTATGTTTCGGCCTTAAAGCTACTGGTCTTTCCCCTTGTCATTGTGGGTGCGCTCTTTGCCACCAAGGCGTTGTTCCCCAACGGAGTTGTCAATGCCGATCTGATTCTCGGTGTCTTTGTTGCATTTGCCATGCCCACCGCCGGGCTTGCCTCGACCTTTGCAGACGGATTTGAAGGCGATACCGAAAACGCAGTAGCCCTTACGCTGGGTACCACTCTGCTTTCCATCATCACGATCCCCACCCTGTATTGGCTATTGAATTTGTGCTTGTAAGGAGTAAAAAATATGAAAACGGTTGCAAATATTTGCTACATCGAGCGTGAAAGCGAGGAGCTTTTTCTTGATCTTTACCTCCCCGAGGCCGACGCCTTTGACGTGTTTGTTTATTTCCACGGCGGCGGGTTGGAGCGGGGCGATAAAGGCACCGAAACCACCAAGCTGATGGGAGCCTATCTGACCAAGCACAAGGTGGCCTTAGCCTCCTGCAACTACCGTATGTATCCCAATGCCAAATATCCCGATTTTGTGCGTGACGCGGCGGCGGCCGTGCATTGGGTCTCCAATCATATCGGCCAATACGGAAAATGCAACCGTGTTTTCGTGGGCGGCAGCTCGGCAGGCGGCTATCTTTCCATGATGCTCTGCTTTGATCGGCGTTGGTATGCCGAGTGCGGTGAGTTTCCCATACCCGTGGCAGGATATTTCCACAATGCGGGGCAACCCACCTGCCACTTTAACGTCCTGCGGGAGCGCGGTATTGACACAAGACGCGTGATGATCGATGATTCCGCGCCGCTTTACCATATCGGCACCAGCCCCGACTATCCCCCCATGATGTTTGTGGTGGCGGACGATGACATGAAAAACCGATTTGAGCAGACGCAGCTGGTGCTCTCTACCCTGCGCCACTTTGAATACGACGAGAGCAAGATCTATCATCAGCTCATGCACGGCAAGCACTGCTCCTATAACAGTGCAGTGGACGAAAAGGGCGATTCGGTGCTGGGTAAAATGGTTTTTGCGTTTATTCAAAAGGTATAAAGAAGGCTCCTGCGCAATGCGCAGGAGCCTTTTGCTTATTTCTTTTTGAGCTTTAAGAGATAGCAGGTATTCACGGGGAGCTCTTTTTCCCAAAGAAGACGGTCCCCAAAGAAGGTGAATGTGTCCACAAGAGCCAGGTCGTGGGTATCGTCCAGCAGGTAGATCTCCAGCTCTGTCCCATGCTCGCCCGCAAAGCCGGAAAGGTCAATGGCAAAGGTTTTGGAGGCGGCATCGTCATTGTCATCATAATGACAAAGGGTCACGGCGGCCTCGTTTGCATTGACGGCGGCCACGGCGTAGCCGTTTTCCCCCACAGTCTGCACGCGAGCGGCGTTCTTCAGCTTGTACAACTCGTTGAATATGAAAAGCGAATAGTAGGCCTTCAGACGCATGGAAACGTCGATGTGGTCAAATAAACCGTTCCAGGTGGAGGGACGGGCGTCGTAATACATCAGCATATCCACCGTACCGTGCTGACAGAGGGACATCGTGGCCAGATTAAAGGCCGCGCCCTTCAAGCCCTGCTGCATCCGTTGGCTATAGCGCAGATTGGTCTTATCCCAGCCCAGCACGTAATTCCATTCGTTCAGGATGCTCTCGGTTGCGGTAAAGCCGTATTTATCCAAAAGCTGACGCACCTTTTGCCCCTTGCTTGCCACCTTCTCTGCCTCGTGGGCGTAAATATGCCAGGAGAAAAAGTCCAAGGGGGCCTTTAGCTGTGCGAGAAAGTCCTCGGCCCAATCCATCTTACCGGCAATGGCAGGGCCGCCGATCTTCAAATGGGGAAATTTCTCCTTTAAGTGGGTGGCGGCGATGTGATAAAGCTCGAAAAACTCTGCCTTGGTGCCTCCCCAAGTGCGCTTGTTGTCGGAATCGTCGGGATCCAGATCAGGCTCGTTCCAGATCTCCCAATACTGAATATCCATATGGAAGCCGTTGCCCCAACCCTCGGTATAATGGCGGATGATATGCTCGCAGATCACCGCCCATTTTTTGAAATCTTTGGGTGGAAGTGTACCGAATTTCTTGACCGTATGCTCGATTTTATTACCGAGACGGTAAAAAACCTTGGTACCTGCCATCTCGATCATCTGCATGTAGTTGTCGGTACATACAAAATCGTAGGAGGCGGGATCCTCCGGGTCAGCGTCAAAATCGGTGAAAATGGCCCCCACATCTACAGTATGCTCACCGCCGTACATATCATAAAAGGCGGCGTCGTGAGTTCGGGCATACGGAATACCCGCGGCGGCATAGGCGCCGAGATTGGAGGAATCGTTCCAGCCCTGAAACTGCTCTCCCACCTTGCAAACCGGCCCGTTGTTGACAGCGTGCATGGGCTTGATCTTGCCCACCTTTTCATTGAAATTGACAGAAATATTGACCATTTAGGGCTCCCCCTCCCATAAAAATGACTTTATTTCATTATAAAAGGCAGTTACCCTTTTGTCAATGTCTCAAAGAGAGAAAATTTTTCTGTTTTAACAAGAAGGAACTTGACAAGCAGTCCCACACATGGCGTATGGAACACCTTCCGGCTATTCTTTTGCTTTTATCGGCACAGGCTCGCCCTCCCAGCGATATAATTTTTGACTGTAAATGCCATAAATTTTTTGTTTTTTACCATCCAATATTAAAATATAATAGCGGTCCCCCTTTTTGCCGTTCTCATACATTCTCTCGCTCACCGGATGTCGTCCCGACCTTGAGAAGTAAAAGGTGGCATAGTGCGGTGTTTCATACCGACTCCCGCCCATGCCTTGCAAGCGCTCCCACAAGCTTGGGGGATATACCTCACTGGATGAGCTGGCCGATAAGACGTCATCCACTACGATATACCTCCCCTGTCGGATCTTACGGTATTCGATCATCATGTCCAGTGCAGACAACACGCTGACCGCAAAGGGCAAGCAACAACCGGCAACGCAAAAAATCACCATGAATAATTTTACGATATATACAAAAGCGCCATCGGCGAAATCCCCCAAGAAGTCCGAGAATGCCGCAATCAGCAGCGCGACGATTGCTACGGTCGCAAGCAAAACCAAACCCTGAGCAAACAGCCATGGCGGCAGGAAGTCCATCAGCTCCTTGCGGCATTGATATGTCAGCCTCTCGCGGGATAACATTTGTATTTTGTCCTTTTCTTCTTCTCCCCAGCCCATGATGTCACCTCCCTGCACTGCTATTATAGCATAGATCTACGGTTTGCACAATATCCTCACCGTGATTTTATCTGATGAACGGTGTGTTCAAAAAATTCAAGCCCTGCCCTCCCATCAAAAGGAGAAAATTTTCCTTTTCTCTTGACAACGGAATTGGACTATACTATACTATACTAAATGCAGAATGTACAGGGAGGCCTCATATGAATTTTTTACAAATGCATACCATCACGGTGGGTGCGGTGAGCGAAACGCAGTTCAAGCGTTGCCAGGGCATCCGTTCTGACGGTACACTTGCCACATATCGGGATATAGACGGTAAGCTATGGGCCATGGTAGGTCACACCAATTCTGGACATATCGGCATGTTTTGCGGCACCTGCATCGACGATCTTGTCGAAGTCTGGCCCATTTCACTGAATTTTGGTGACGGACACGCGGACTACGCGTTTTCGGGTATTCGGTACCCGGAGGGGATCAAGCCGCGCGGAGCCATCTGGCCCTTTGGACTTTATATCTGCCCCGGAACACATCGCTTTTTCTGCTTTTTTCATAACGAAACGGCTTGGCGAGGACGCGGCACCGGCTATGACGCCTTTGGTTACTGCGACAAGCCCGCCTTTGATTCGGATTTTCGCCACGTTGGTCTGATGCACTCCGATGACGAGGGGAAAAGCTGGATCTTTGATCGCTGGGTACTGACCGCCGAGCAGGTCTGCTTTACCGAAGGCTTCAACCCGGAGGGGGACGGCAAAAAAGGACAACCAATGGGTCCCATCTCCTTTGGCAGTGGGGATTTTTCCATTTTTGTAGAACCCGAGGGTGAGTACATTTATCTTTACTATAACATCATCAAGGCAGATACAAACCTGCGACATTGGACCGATTGCGATATTTACGTGGCGCGTACTCGCAAGCGTTGTGACGGCGTGATGGGCGATTTTGTAAAATACTATAACGGCACCTTTTGCGAGGCGGGAAATCTGGGCAAGGAATCTCCTATCGCGCTTGCGGGCTGGCACGCCAAGGTCGTGTATCTTGAAAAGCACCAAAAATTTTTGATGTCCTCTTCTCTTGCCCGCCTTAAGCCAAACGGAGGCATGGTAAACCCCATTATGGAGGTGCGGGAAAGTGACGACATGATCCATTGGAGCGAGCCTGTACAGCTGACCCGCAAGGGTGAGCTGTTTGGCGGCCACTACATTGGCTTTTACGGGGGCGGCACCGAAGGACAGACCTATATCATCAAGGGAGATGACGTGGTGATCCTGACTAACGGCAACGGCACAGACATCACGCGCTACGAGGCGAAAATTCAATAAACGGATGCGCTTTCTGCCGAATGGCGGAAAGCGCTTTTGCTATTTCATTGCGCGCTGTATAGCACGCAAAATATGGTCGTTGGTGCGATAGAACAGCAAATAGATAATGCTGGATGCCAGCGTATCCGCACACCAACCGACGATCATGGCAAGGAACACGCCCTCCATGTGCATCGTGGGCACCAGCAGGAGCGTGCATACGTAGCGGACCGCACTGCCAAGCACCGAAAGCCAGAACACAACCCGCATAGAGCCCAGCCCGCGCAGATAGGCATGGATCAGATGCCCCAGCATATTGACAAGCAAAAAAGGCAGGTAGAAGGTGGCAAAGCGCACCGCATATTGGTAAGCCTCGCCCGTGTACCCTGCAGGAAAAAACAGCGAGGAGATCGGCTCTGCGAAGCCGACAAATACCAGCAAAAAGGGGAGCAAAAATCCTACGCACACCCACAGATCCGCCCAAAGGCCCTTGCGGATCCTTTTTTCCTTCCCTGCCCCTACACACTGGGCGGTGTAGCAGCTGAGCGCCCGTGTGGCGCACCAGAAGCTCTGCGAGCACATATTATTCAGGCGAGTGGCCACCGTGTTACCCGTAGTGGCATTGGCACCCAGACCATTGATGGCGGGGGCGATCAAGAGACCAATGCCGTGATACGCCACCTGCTGTACCGCGGCAGGGAGCGTATAGCGCAGGGAGCGCGTGACACAGGAAAAGCGGAAGCGATAGGATACCTTCTCGCAGGGCAGCTCACGGAAGGCGCGGCACAGCATCACCAGATAAAATACCGTTGCCCCCGCCGTGGAAAGGAGCGTGGAAACGGCAAGCCCTGCCACGCCCCAGCCAAAGGCAATGACGGTGAGCAGATTGCCGCCGATATTCAGCACGGCAGATGCCGTGGATACATAAAGCGAGAAGGAGGTTACGCCCAGCGCCTGCAAGATCTGCATCAGAACCAGATTGAGATACGTGAGCACGTAGCCGGACGTATAAATGATAAAATAGGTCTTGGCATCCGCGCGCAGGACGGGGTCTACCCGCAGATAGTCCAGAATCGGCTCGCACAACGCAATAGACCCTGCGCTGACCAGCAGGATCACCCCGGTCAGAAAGGTCAGCATCTGCACGATATCCCGCTTCATACAGGCAAAGTCCTTTTTGCCGAAGAGTAGCGACACGTAAACGGAAAATCCAGTGCCGAAGCCGCTGAAAAGGGTATAAAACACCGTGTCATACGAGCCAGTGGCGTTGATGGCGCCCAAAGCGTGCTCGCTGATGAATTTTCCCGCAATCACGGCATCCACCGTGCTATACGCACTGGAAAGCAGGGCGGAAAAAATCAGCGGCAGGGTGTACAGCAGGAAATTTTTATAAATATTTCCTTGTGTCAGATCCTTTGTGACCTTCATTGCAACACCTCCTTGACAGAACGACTGCTCTGCGCTATAATCAGTATAGCAACTTTCTCAAACCGTTTCAAGAAGGTATAAATTATTGAAAGTTTCTCAAACTTTCTCACGGAGGCAGTATGTCACAAAAGCTACGGCAGGAGCAGATCCTGCATATTCTCTCCCAGCGCGGTTATTGCACCGTACGGTATCTGACCGAGGCGCTGCACTACAGCTCAGCCACCGTCAACCGCGACCTGAATGCCATGCAAATGGCGGGGCTTGTCAAGCGCAGCTACGGCGGTGTGGAGGCGGTGGACAGGAACCGCTATCTCCCCCTCCCTCTGCGGCAGAATTATATGAAAAAGGAAAAGCGGCGCAACGCCCACGCGGCGGCGGAGCTGATCCAAAACGGGGACACGGTGTATCTGGATGCCAGCACCACGGTGCAGTATATCGCACCGTTTTTGGCAGACAAGAAGGATCTGCGGGTCATTACCAACAATATGCACCTTGCTATTGAGCTTGCGGAATACGATATGGAGATCATTTGTCTGGGGGGCACGATCACAGAGCGCCCGCACATGCTGGGCGGAAGCGTGACGCTGGAAAACGCTCTGCGTTTTCACCCAGACAAAATGTTTTTTTCGGTGGATCCTATCACCCACGACGGATACGTCAGCACTGGCGGCTGTTATCTCTCGCTTTACCGCGTGATGCTGAAGCAGTCGCAAAAGGCTTATCTGCTGACCAATCAGAGCAAGCTAACCGAGCGCATCAAGGAATCCCTTTGCGATTTCGGAGCTCTGACGGGGGTGATCTCGGATTTTGACTTCCCCGAGGAAACCCGAAGGGCCTTTCCGAATACCGAATTTATTTACGTGAAAGAATGAAAAACGGCCAACCGATCGGTTGGCCGTTTCCTTTCACCAATCTATCCGTATAGGAGATCAGCGCAAGGCTTGGCTTTGGCAGCGCCGCATATTTCAGAAAAATTTTCAAATAGCAGACCGGCAAAACGCCGTCCGAGGTGCGCAAAAGCACCTATTCGCTCTGACAAAAATCCACTCGCAAGAATGCAAGAGGAGCACGAGGTTTACTCGTACTCCTCTTGACTTACGTAATTGCTACACTCACTTTAATGCAAAAAACGCACCCGAAGGTGCGTTTTTCTGTTGTGCTCATTAGAAACCGAACAAAGCTTATGTTGAGTAGAGCGAAACTCAAGAAATTGGATGAACCAGGAACATCGGTTAGATGTTCAAAAAGTTCAAGCCCTCGGTCTATTAGTATCGATCAGCTACATGCATTACTGCA
>JAFTNU010000017.1 GCA_017451735.1 Clostridia bacterium | reverse complement strand
TGCGGAGCCGGAGCGCCCCGCGGAGCCGGAGCGCCCCGCGGAACCGCAACGTCCCGTGGCGCCCGTTCGTCCCGTGACACCCGTGCGACCCATGCGCCCTGCGGTTCCTTCCCGAGCCGAGGTCGTGAAGGACGATCCCAAGCCCGCCGCACCCGAGCCTCCTCCCACGCCCCGCGAGTATCGCTATCCCAACATGGATCTGCTCAACGAGGATAAATCGGTCAAGAATGACGATCATTCCGAGGAGATTCAAGAGAAGATCGATATTCTCAAGGAGACCCTGTCCAGCTTTAATGTCCGTGTGAAGGATCAGGTCGATTGCTCCCGCGGTCCTACCATCACCCGTTACGAGCTTCGCCCCGAGGCGGGTGTCAGCGTCCGTTCGGTGATCAACCGTATCGACGATATCTCGCTGAATCTGGCGGCTCCCGTTCGTATCGAGGCTCCTATCCCCGGCAAGCCCGCCATCGGTATCGAGGTGCCCAATGCTACCCGCGAGACCGTTTATATGCGAACCCTTTTGGAATCCGAGACCTTCAGAAATTCCAAAAAGCCCTTGGAGGTGCCGTTGGGTCTTGGAATCGGCGGTGACATTCAGATGTGTAATCTGGCCGCCATGCCCCACCTGCTGGTGGCAGGTACCACCGGCTCGGGTAAATCGGTCTGTATCAACACCATTCTGATCGGCCTGATGTACAAGACCTCTCCGCAGGATCTGCGTCTGATCCTCATCGACCCCAAGCAGATCGAGTTTGCCGCCTATGCGCATGTGCCGCACCTGTATGCTCCCATCGTGACCGAGAGTCCCCGCGCCGTGGGTGTGCTGGCCTGCGCGGTGCAGGAGATGGAGCGCCGCTATTCGCTCATTAAGGATGTGGGCGTCCGCGATATCGACAGCTACAACGAGGCAGTGAAGAATGACCCCGAGCGGGAGCATCTGCCCCGTATGGTCATTGTGATCGATGAGTTTGCCGACCTGAAGATGGCCTGCACCAACAACGATGTAGAGAACTTTACCTGCCGCCTGGCGCAAAAGGCCCGTGCCGCAGGCATGCATCTGATCATCGGTACCCAGCGTCCCTCTGTTGATGTGATCACCGGTAAGCTGAAGAACAACATTCCCTCCCGTATCGCCTTTACGGTGATGCAACAGGTAGACTCCCGTACCATTCTGGATATGAACGGTGCGGAATCTCTGACGGGTAAGGGCGATATGCTCTATATGCCCGTAGGCTGTCCCAAGCCCGCCCGTGTGCAGGGTGCCTTCGTCTCTGACGGAGAGGTGGAGCGGGTTGTCTCCTATATCCGCGACCATAACGATCCCGTTCAGTACAACCAGGCGTTCATGGATCAGATCGAGGCCGAAATGGCCCGCGCCGCCAACGCCGGCAAGAAGGGCGACGACTTTGACGATATGGACGACGGTGACGAGGGCGGAGAGGATCCCAAGTTCCGCGAAGCGGTGGAGCTGGCCATCGAGACCCAGAAGGTCGCCACATCGCTCCTGCAACGCCGTCTCGGCGTCGGTTACGGCCGTGCCGCCAAGATCATTGACCGCATGGAGGCGCTCGGCTATGTCAGCGCACCCGAAGGGAATAAGGCACGTAAGGTGCTGATCACCCATCAGGAATATGCCGCCCGCATGATGGAGGGCGACGAAGGCGACTTCAACGAAGAAGACGATTTCGGTTAATACCAAGCTCCCGCCCGAGTCTTACCCGGGCGGGAGCTTTCGTATAAAATCGTCCTTATTTTGTCTGTTTGCCTTGACAGATATTTTCGGAAGGGTTAGAATGAAGATAAACTACATGAAGGGAGAACGATCATGTTGAAGGCAGGATTTGCACGTGTTGACATTACGCCCCCCCTGGGGCTTCCCATGGCGGGTTATTTCAGTGAGCGATTTGCAAAGGGGATTCTGGACCCGCTTCAGCTCAATGCATTGGCACTTTCGGCGGAGGGGCAAACAGCGGTGATCATTGCCGCAGATCTGCTGACCGTCAAAACGCCGGAATGCAATGAGATCAGAGCCTTGATCGCAGAGCGTGTGGGCATTCCCGCCGATCACGTCCTGTTGGCGATCCTGCATCAGCACACCTCGGTGATCGTGGGAGACTGGGATGTGACCACTCCTTTGACCGACAGGCCTTATCTGGATCTTTTGTATCGCAAATTTGCGGATGTGGCGCAAATGGCGGTGGATGATCTGTGTGAAGCCACGCTTTCCACCGCGGTGGAGCCGGTGGCGGAGCAGATCTCCTTTGTCCGTCGTTATTTGATGACCGACGGTACCTATAAGACCAATCCCGGGCGGAGAAACAAGGATAAGATCGTCCGCCCCGCCAATGAGGCCGACAATGCTATGCGCCTGATCCGATTCCGCAGGGAAGGGGCGGAGGACATTGCGTTGGTCAATTTTTCCACCCATCCCGATGTGATCGGGGGAGAGAGCTTTTCCGCCGATTGGCCGGGCTTTGTCCGCCGCTATGTGGAGGGTGACCTGCAGGATGTCTCCTGTCTGTTGATCAACGGTGCACAGGGGGATACCAATCATATCGATTTTCTCGGCACGCCTGCCGTCAAGGGCTATGCGCACAGCGCCCATATGGGGCGCGTGATTGCCGATGCCGTGCTGAAGGCCTGGGATCATACCGCCGGGCGGGATGCCTCTCGATTGTTCTCCGACATCACCACCGTTTACGTGAAAAGCAATACCGAGGGTGAGGAGCGCTATGAGGAATGCAAGGCGCTTCAGACTGCCTATCAGGAAGGCAGTATCGAGCTTTCCATGGAGCAGCTGGCGGAGGTCAGGCGTATCTGTAATCTGCGCACCGCCCCCATCTATCATCCCGTGCCCGTGACCGTGATGACCCTGGGGGATGTGGCATTGGTCGGCTTTGGGGGCGAGCCCTTTACTCAATATGCCAACCGCGTGCGGGAGGCCGTTCCCGACAAATTTGTGATCGCCGCCTGCTGTGCCAACGGCTATGCAGGCTACCTGCCCACAAGACTGGCATTCGAGCAGGGCGGGTATGAAGCAAAGAATTCTCCCTTTGTCCCCGAGCTGGAGGACCTGGTGGTAGGAGCCGCCTTGAAGCTCCTGAATCGGGATGAAACAAAAAACGAGAGGTAAAGCCTCTCGTTTTTTCTCGCAACTCCATCGATAAGCCGGGTTCTGTCGTTGAACGGTCATCTATCTGCGCGTTATGTCACCACAACGCTTCGGGATATTGGGGATCCCTGTGCCACCCGGGGGATATGCGTCGGGCAGACATCCCCCATACGGTGTTGCTTCGGATAGGGTTTACAGCAAACCTATGTTACCATAGGAGTGGGTGAGCTCTTACCTCGCCTTTCCATCCTTACCCAAAAGGGCGGTTTATTTCTGTTGCACTTTCCCGGCAGTCACCTGCGGCTGACGTTATCAGCTATCCTGCCCTGTGAAGCCCGGACTTTCCTCACGGTAATACCTTTCGGCGTGATACCGCGCGACCGTTTGGTGAAGTTACGGTGGTATTATAGCACGAAAAGGGAAGAAAGTCAAGTCGCGGTGGGGCATTGGTTGACATAAAAGGGGAATTGTGGTATACTTGAGGGACGAGAGAACGGGCCCGGCTTGCGCTTGTTTTCGATCGAGTCGCAATAAAAAAACAGAAACGGGGTGCAAAATCCCCGACACAACTGCTTGTCAAAAAGGAGCGATATGGGAACTTTTTTGTCCTCTTTTATCGAAATGATCTTTCTTTCCTGTCTGCCGCCTGTCTTGTTCGGATTGGCCGTGTGGGGGTGCAGACAGCTGTATTGTTGGTTCGTCGGTGACGACAGCGGTCGCCCCTTGATCCTTGCTGCCTCGGCGCTCTCAACCCCTGTGCGTGAGCTGGGACATGCCATGATGGCGATCCTGTCCTTCCATCGAATCGAGGATATGTGCTTGCTCAATCTGCATGACCCCGACGGGGAGCTGGGATTTGTGGAGCACTCCTACACCCCCCGTAACCCGCTTGCCGTGCTTGGCAATTTTCTCTATGCCCTGGGCCCCGTAGTCACGGGGCTGGGAGCCATACTTCTGATCTTTCTCATCTGCTTCAATGGGGTGTTGCCGCCCTTTTTCGGGGAGGTCGCCGCCCTTGGTGAGCAGGGCGCGGGCTTCAAGGAGTATGCTCTGACCGCCCTTTCGTTGATTCCCGATATGTTCGGAGCGGGGGAGGCCAATGTATGGGGCAGGATCATCGGTTGCGTCTTGCTGCTTGCCGTATGTCTGGGGGTTCATATCACCCCCGCCGAGTTGACCGATGCCCTTTCCGGATTTCTGATCTTTTCCTTGCTGCTGGCTTTTTCTGTCGGTGTGCTGATGCTGTTTGATGACCGTGTAATGCGCATTGCGCTCTCGGGCTTTCGCACCTATGCCACCGCAGTCACCGCCCTTTTTCTGGTGACGCTCCTGTTTGCCGCGGCCATGGTGGCGCTGGGATTTCTTTTCGGCGTCGTGCGGACGCTTTTCAATATCGACAAAGGGACTCCCCCGGATTTTGAGGAATGATCGCAAAAAGTATTGCAAAACCGCGAAAAAAGGTATATAATGGAGTCATTATCTAAAAGGAGACATGATCATGCAAAAATTGATGAAAAACTGGATCTTTACCATGATCACCTGCATCTTGCTTTCGGTGCTTGCGGTATTGATGTTTTTAGACGGCTTCGGAGTTGGCGACCTGTACATCGGTCAAGCTATTATCCATATTCTGACTGCCGTTGTATTGCTGTTGTACATTATCTTCGCCCTGATCCCTCTGGTTCCCCGCTATCGCCACGGCGGCGTCAGAGCCTTTCTCATACTCGAGATCTTTGTTTTGCTTCTAACCGCTTTTGCGCAGGCTTTCAGCAATGCTGTCAGCATTCCGTTTTTCTCCACCATGCAGGCGTGCTCGGTGGTGGGCCTCGCGCTTTGGCTCCATTGCTCCATGCAGCTGATCCGTGCCTATCTGGTGAAGGGTGTAAAGGAGCACCGGCAGGTGCCCTTGTGGTTGTTCTGTCTGTATATTCTGCTTGGCGCTGCAGGCGTTTGGCAGATGGTCAAGCCCTTGATCGCAAACAGATATTTCATTTTCGGTATTGCCGTTCTGGCTCTGGTTTTTGCCATCATCTTCGGTGTGTTTACGGTTCAGAATCGCAAGGCACTGCCTAAAAAGCCCAAGAAGGAAAAGAAGAAAAACAAGAAAAACAAGACCGATGCGCCGTCGACGGAAAATGCAACCGCTCCCGCCGCCGAGCTGCCAGAAGCTGCCGGGAAGCAGGAAAAGGCCGTGGTCTCTGCGCAGAATAATAAAAAGTGATTCTATGCTTTAGCCGCCGAGCTTTCTCGGCGGCTTTTTGTTGTAGCTTTAGCGCAAATAAACCACCACCTGAGGTGGTGTATGAAAGCGTGGAGCAACCGATAGCCTTCCCCAGTGGGGGAAGGTGTCACGCGAAGCGTGACGGATGAGGTGTGCCAAACACAAACCAACTCCTCATCCACCACAGGTGGATGGACTATCGCTAACGCGGTCCCCCTTCTCCCGCAGGAGAAGGCTAGTGAGCCGGATTTCCGGCTGTGGTGCGCTTATTGCTAATGATGGTTATTTCAATACATCTTAAGATGTTGCCGGTGTTATGCCCCGGAGGGGCTTACGTCTACCACCAGCTTAGCTGGTGGTTATGATTGTTTGCTTTCGACAAAATTTGACATATCTATTGATTTCTTTCCTCATATACGGTAAAATATGGATATGAAGATAGGGAAAGGAAGATGAAGCTTGCGCGTAAAAGGGATACTCCTTGTTTTGATCCTGCTGTTGTCTTGTATATGGTTGTGCGCTTGCGGTGAAAAAAGCGATTCGCCCTTACCGCCGCAGGATGGGTCGGCCGAGACCGAACCAACAGGTGCGCAGACCGCTACGTCTACCTGGGAAGCGACTCCCATCAGCGGTAGCGCGAATCTCACGCTTT
This sequence comes from Clostridia bacterium, assembly GCA_017451735.1. Lineage (GTDB taxonomy): Bacteria > Bacillota > Clostridia > Oscillospirales > CAG-272 > Firm-07. The sequence goes on along the minus strand of JAFTNU010000017.1, from coordinate 6,657 downwards.
CCCGGACGGGCGATGGCCAACTTTCGTCATTGACTGTAACCGTCATGCACGGTCAAACGGTCATTTCCACTGCAACATGGGGGCAGGAGAAGATCATCGGGAGTGATTTTATGGTGCATGCCTGCTACGGCTCCTGTCGGGTGATCATTCGGGCCGTGGAGAACGGGGTGGAGCAAACCACTACATTGACGGTGGAGCTTTCAGCCGCTGATTATCACATAGCGTTACTGTCCGATTCCTTTTCGCAGCTGGTATTCATACTTTCCCACGGGGAGGATGCAGGCCCCACCTATTTCGGCTTTTGCGGTGCTGACCGTTGGGATTTTTCCGCTGATCCCGCCGATCGCATGCTCATACCCTCCATGGGGAGCACGGCGGCAGGGGAGTGGGAGCGTCTGATCTCCGATGCAGATGCCTATATCGAGGAATTGCATCGCATCAATGCAAGCTCTGTCTTTCATCTGTACATCAGCGATCGGGATGCCCTTGCCTATGTGGAGCTGATGGCGGGGAACGGCATTCCCGAGGACCGATATTGCGTCACGCTGATTTCAAGCGGCGGTGATTCCTATGCCTACTTTACCGAGACCTTTGGGGGTGATGACCCCTTCGCCCAATATCGCATCATGCAGGAAAAGCTCGGTTCTCTTTATGCGCAGATGCGTGGGGGTGATGTGACCTCTCCCGTGATCTGCAAGGAGGATTTTCCCGAATATGCGTATGTAGCCGCCAAGGAGCACACCAATGTGGAATGGTGGTTGCCCCGTACACAAGGGACGCTGACCTGTTCTGATCCTGCTTTCATGGAACAAGTGTCTGCGGATATGGCCGCAGGTGTGATCAAGCTTACGGATCCCGCAGGGCTCCTTGCCGATATGAGCGCAAGTGAACGGGAAAATTTTAATACGCAGTGCCTTTTTGCCGACAATTTGTTTGAAAAGGCCGCGTCGGAGGGCAAAAATATTCTGTTGTTTACAGGCGGCATCGATGCCGATCCGGTGCGGGCGGTCATGGCCTATTGCGGCGCCGAGTATGCCTGTTACTGCTTGGGTGCCACGCCTGGCGCTTCGGGCATTGTACCGATCTGTGATCTGTCGCTTGAAGCCGTGCTGGTATTTTATCCCGATATCACCGTGTGCGGATATGACACTCCGTGGTTCTCTTTGAATCCGTCGGCGGATACCTCGTATATTCTGTTGGATGAGACCGGGGAGGGAGCCGCCTCCCTTTCCTACGTGGCATCTGTGGGTGCTTTTGTGTCCCGAGTCGACCTGGGGCAATGGGAGCACGCCTACCTGTGCGGTCCCGACGGTGCTTACCTTCTGATAGAGATGGCGGATGATACCGATCTTTATCTCTTTCATGTGACTGCCGCAAAGGAAACACTGACCCGCTACCGCCTTGAAGGAGCGCGATATGCTCCGATTGAAGAATAGAAGAAAGCCCCACGCCGAACGGCGCGGGGCTTGTCTGTTGTTTTTTAGTCGGTCACGTAGGGCAGCAGGGCGACCTGACGAGCACGCTTGATAGCGGTGTTCAGCTCACGCTGGTGCTTTGCGCATGCGCCGGAGATACGGCGGGGCAGGATCTTGCCGCGCTCGCTGATGAACTTGCGGAGCTTAGCGGTATCCTTATAATCGATGAAAGCGACCTTGTCTGCGCAGAATACACAAACCTTCTTTCTCTTACGGTTCATGGGGCGCATAGGACGTGCGGTAGTTTCGGTTCTATCCATGATAAGAAATCCTCCTATAATATTTTGTTGATCTGTCAGAAGGGCAGATCGTCGTCCGCCTTCAGCTCCTCAAAGTTGGGAGCCCCGGCTGCGGGGGTAGAGAAGGACGGAGCGGGTGCGGCATAAGCGTCGGGGGTATAACCGCCTGCGGCGCCTGTTTCATTTCTGCTGTCTACAAACATGGCCTCGTCTACGACCACCTCGGTGGCGTAGCGGCGCTGGCCCTGCTGATCCTGCCAGGATCTGGTCTGGATCGAGCCGGTCACGCACAGAGCCGAGCCCTTTTTGAAGTATTTGGAAATGAATTCCGCGGTTTGCCGCCATGCCACCAGGCTGATAAAATCGGCCTGCTGTCCACCTGCGGCATCGGTGGAACGAGATTGGAATCTACGGTTGACGGCGAGCGTAAAGGTGACAACGGGCACGCCGTTCTGGGTCTGCTTCAGCTCGGGGTCGGCGGTCAGCCGTCCGCAAAGCACGACCTTGTTGAGGTTCAGACTAGACATACCAAACGCCTCCTGATTCTTTCCGTATCACAAATTACTCTGCGTCGGATTCCTTGGCGGGCTCTTGGGCAACGGGTGCCTCTTCAGCAGCTTCCTCAGCAGGAGCGGCGACAGCCTTGGCCACTGCCTCATGCTCCAGACGGATGACGATCGAGCGCATCACGGTCTCATCGATGTTGTAGAGACGCTCCAGCTCGGCGGGGAACTCGGGCTCGGACTTGAAGGTCACGACCGTGTAGTACCCTTCGGGCTTGTCGTTGATGGGGTATGCCAGACGGCGCTTGCCCCAATCGGAGACTTCCACAACCTCGGCGTTCTTCGCAATGATGTCGGTGAACTTGGCAACAGATGCCTTTGCAGCCTCTTCGCCGGCCTCAACATCAACGATGAACAGGGTTTCGTAAGAGTTGATTACCTTTTCCATATTTACACCTCCCTATGGACTTAAGACCGCACACATGAAAAAATTTATATGCGGTAAGGAGACGGGCACTTTTTATTTGCCCGCATCAATGCAATATTTTACCATGATTTTTGGCGCTTGTCAAGTGTTTTATCGCCAATCGTCACGATATTTTTTACTTCTTTTCTGTTTATTTTATAAAAAGAGCGGAAAATCCCGCAATAAAAATCAAAAAAGGGGTTGACAGGGGCCCGGGATTGTGGTATACTCTGTAAAGGATTTTGCTTTACAGGCGGTGAGGGTGTGTTCGAAAAAAATCTGCTGCTGTCCTATCTGCTGGATGAGTACGGCACCTTGCTTGGCGAGCGGCCCCGTCTGTTGCTTGATTACTATTATAATCAGGATCTGTCCCTTGGCGAAATTGCCGCCGAGGTCGGCATCTCCCGCCAGGGGGTGCGCGACAGCATCAAGAAGGCCGAGGAGGAGCTCCTGTTCTTTGAGGCAAATCTTCATCTGCACGAACGGGCACTGAAGGTTGCACAGGCCGGCAGGGCACTGTTGGCATTGCCGTTGTCCGATGAAGCGCGGCGGGCCGCCGAGGCACTGATCGCGGCGGCGGGGGATGGCTCCCAATCATAAACTGAGGAAAGGCGGTATTTTATGTTCGAGAGTCTGAGCGAAAAACTGAGTAACGCCTTCAAATTCTTTCGCAACAAGGGCAAATTGACCGAGGCGGACGTTAAGGCGGGTATGCGCGAGATCAAGCTGGCATTGCTCGAGGCTGACGTCAACTTTAAGGTCGTGCGCGATTTCGTCAAGATGGTTTCCGAGCGCGCCGTGGGCGCTGAGGTGATGGAATCCCTTCTGCCTGCACAGCAGATCGTTAAGATCGTCAATGAGGAAATGATCCGCCTGATGGGCGAGACGCAGGCAAAGCTGACCATTGCCCCCAAGCCTCCCACCGTCGTGATGATGGTCGGTCTCCAGGGAGCGGGCAAGACCACCCACGCAGGTAAGCTTGCGGGGATGTATAAAAAGCAGGGGAAAAAGCCTTTGCTGGTGGCCTGTGACGTTTACCGTCCCGCCGCCATCAAGCAGCTGCAGATCGTAGGCGAAAAATTGGATATTCCCGTTTTCACCATGGGTGAGAAGGAGAAGCCGGTCAAAATCGCCAAGGAAGGCTTGAAGCACGCCGAGAAGATGGGCTTTGATATGGTCTTTATCGACACGGCGGGTCGACTGCACATCGACGAGGAGCTGATGGGCGAGCTGCAGGATATCAAAAAGGCAGTAGAGCCCACCGAGATCCTGTTGACCATTGACGCCATGATCGGCCAGGACGCCGTGACGGTGGCCGAGCACTTTAACGAGCAGTTGGATGTGACCGGTGTGATCCTGACCAAGCTGGACGGCGATACCCGCGGCGGCGCGGCGCTGTCCGTGCGTCACGTAACGGGTAAGCCCATCAAATTTGTGGGCGTGGGTGAAAAGCTCGATGCCATCGAGCCCTTCTATCCGGACCGTATGGCAAGCCGCATTCTCGGCATGGGCGACGTGCTGTCTCTCATTGAAAAGGCCGAGCAGGCCTTTGACGAAAAGCAGGCCAAGGCCCTGGAAAAGAAGATCCGCGAGGCCACCTTCACGCTGGATGACTATCTGGATCAGTTTGCACAGCTGAAAAAGATGGGAAACATCGAGTCACTGCTGGGCATGATGCCCGGTGTGAACGCAGGCGCCCTGAAGGATGCCAAAATTGACGAAAAGCAGCTTGCCCGTACCGAGGCCATTATCAAATCAATGACCAAGAAGGAGCGGGAAAAGCCCGATATCATCAATGCCTCCCGCAAGCAACGCATCGCGCGCGGCAGCGGTACGACGGTAGAGGATGTGAACAAGCTCCTCAAGCAGTTTGACCAGGTCCGCAAGATGATGAAGCAGTTTGCAAACGGCGGCATGAAAAAGGGAATGTTCGGCAAGGGCAAAATGAAGTTCCCTATGTGACCGTACCGTAAAAGCCCCCTATTTTAATCAGTTTCCAAAAAAATTTATTTATAAAAACAAAGGAGAATTTTAACCATGGTTAAAATCAGACTCACCAGAACCGGTAAGACCCATTCCGCTTGCTACCGCATCGTTGTTGCCGATCAGCGCTCTCCCCGCGATGGCCGCTTCATCGAGGAGATCGGTTTCTACAACCCCAACTCCAAGGAGCTGAAGGTCAACGAAGAGGCCGCTAAGAAGTGGATCGCCAACGGCGCACAGCCCAGTGACACCACCAAGGCACTCCTGAAGAAGGCCGGCGTTATCGCCTGAGCCGGGGTGACGCAATGGTCAACCTGAAAGAGATCCTCACCGATATTGCCCGTGCCATCGTGGATCATCCCGATGATGTGGTGGTGACCGAGGAGGAGAACAACGGTGAGGTCACCCTGACCCTCGGCGTGCATGCTGACGATATGGGTATGGTCATCGGCCGTCACGGCAGAATCGCAAAGGCGATCCGCTCCGTGATGAAGTCGGTTGCCGGCACCTGCGGCAAAAAGGTCAACGTTGAGATCAAGGACTGACACACAAAACAGAGCGCGCACCGCATTTGCGGTGCGCGCTCTGTTTTCCCCGGTCGAGTCCCGCCAAAAACTTCTTGTTTTACCTTGACTTTTCTATCCCGGGGTGCTACAATATGGATGTATCTTTTGTTTTGGAGGATGACATGGAACAAACCATCTCTAAGCAGGCAAAGAAGATCACGCTTTTGCTAGCAATGGTCTATTTTGCAAGTTATCTGATGCGCAAAAACTTTTCGGTTATGCTGACGGCCATCAAGGCTGCAGGCTATGACGCCGTGGCGTTGGGAATTGTGGGCTCAGCTATGACGATCTCCTACGGGGCAGGGCAGATCATCAACGGCATCATTGGTGATAAGATCAGACCCCAATACATGCTGACTTGTGGTCTGTTCCTTGCCGCCGCCTGTAATTTTGCTATGTCTTTTTGCACCACCATTCCCTTTATGGCTGCGGTCTGGTTTGTCAACGGCTTTGCGCACGCCATGCTGTGGCCGCCCATCGTGCGACTGATGGCGACATACATGAATGATACCGAATACGGCTATGCCGCGGTGCGCATTTCCGCCGCTTCTTCCATTGCGACCATCGTGCTATATCTGCTGTCACCCGTACTGCTTAAGGTCATGGAGTGGAACACCGTGATCCTTTGTATCGCCTTTGCCGGCGTTGCCATTGCCGTGGCATGGGTAATGCTCAATCCCCGTTTGTTCAAGCAGGAAGTACCTGCGTTGCCCGACAATGTATCTGCCCAAGAGTCATCAAAGGAGTCTGAAAAGAAGGTCGTCCCTTTGCCTGCAATGGTCTGGCTCCCCATTGTTCTGATCTTTATTGGTATTGTATTGCAAGGTGCCCTGCGTGACGGTGTGGGTGACTGGATGCCCGAGTTTATGGCGGATACTTTCGGCTTGGATCCCGAAAATGCCATCATTACCGGTGTGGTTCCAGCAATCTTCAGTATTATTAGTTTCACCGTGTTCGATATACTGCACCGTAAGCTGTTCCGCAATGAGGTAACCTGTGCCGGTGTGATCTTTGTAGGAGCCATGGTCAGCGCCGCATTGCTTTGGGTGCTGAACGTATACGCCACCGGCTGGATAACGGGCATTTTCTCGGCACTGTTGATTGGCGTTCTAGTGGCCTGTATGCACGGCATCAACTTAATGCTTATCACCGTAGTTCCCAAGCGCTTTATTAAAAGTGGGAAGGTGTCGACTTTCTCCGGCCTGCTGAACGCCGCCACCTATGTGGGCGCGGCTGTTGGCTTGCCCCTTTTCGCGGCTCTCAAGAGTAGCCTCAGTTGGAGCGTGACCATTGCCGTTTGGGTGGGAATCTCCGCTCTCGGTGCTCTAGTGTGCTTTGCCACCGTCCCTCTTTGGAAAAAATTCAGAAAAAATTACTCGGATAATCCCGAGGTATAAGCACAAGTGGGCGGGATGATGCCATGGC
>JAFTNU010000004.1 GCA_017451735.1 Clostridia bacterium | reverse complement strand
TAGTAAGTACTTCCGATGAAAGTTTGTGCGAACACATCAAACCCACTCCCTCCTCATCCACCGCAAGCGGTCCCCCATAGAGTTTTCGCAAGAAAACTCCGGTTGCTCGCCAAAGGCGAGCTCATCCCCCGCTGGGGAAGGCCACTGTAGCCGCATTGTTTGCGCAAACCCGTATGGGGCGCATACGATGCGCCCGCGACAGATTGCCTTACGGCAATGCGATATAAGACCTTGGGTCATGCGATAACCTTGCGGTGCGATATGTCGCCTGCGGCGACGTGGGCGTATCCTTGCGGATACTCAGAAACCTGTAGGGGAGGATAAAAAACAGGCAAACGTGTACACGTTTGCCTGTTTTTGTGACAAAATGCTTATTTCCGCTCGCTCATGGGGATATATTCCCGACGGGTGGTGATGCACTTGTATGCGGGGCGGATGATCCGCTTTGCGGTGCAGTATTCCTCAATGCGGTGCGCGCACCAGCCGGAGGCACGGGCAATGGCAAAGAGAGGGGTATACATACAGGTGGGGATGTTCAGCATCCGATAGATGAGGCCCGAGTAAAGATCCACATTGGCACACATCTCCTTGGTACTGCCCTTGTAGCGGCGGAAGACCTCCGGGGTCAGCCGTTCGATGGATTCCAGCAGGGCAAAGTCGTCGCCATACCCCTTCTTTTCGGCCAAATCGCGGGCGTGCTGCTTGAGCATGACGGCACGGGGGTCGGATTTGGTGTAGATGGCGTGGCCCATGCCGTAGATCAGGCCGGTATGATCGTTGGCCTCACCCCGCAGGATCTTGGAGAGGAAGTTCATCAGCTCCTCGTCATCCTTGGGGTCTCTGACGTTTTCCTTGATGCAGTCGAACATCTCCTGCACCTTGATGTTGGCGCCGCCGTGGCGGGGGCCCTTCAGGGAGCCGATGGCCGCGCCGATGGCGGAATAGGTATCGGTGCCCGAGGAGGAAAGCACGCGGCAGGCGAAAGAGGAGTTGTTTCCGCCGCCGTGCTCGGCATGGATCACCAGACACAGATCAAGCAGTCTTGCCTCCTCCTCGGTATAGGTCTTATCGGGGCGGAGCATCCGCAAAAAGTTTTCTGCTGTGGAAAGTCCCGCCTTGGGGTTGTGGAGATTGAGGCCGTGCCCGCCGAACACATTGCGGTAAACCGCGTAGGTGTGGGCCGCGATAACGGGGAGCCGCGCCACCAGCTGCATGCTCTGGCGGATCATGTTGGAAAGCGTGGTCTCGTCGGGGTTGTCGTCGTAAGCGTAGAGCGAAAGCACACCCGTGGCCATCTTGTTCATGATGGAGGGGGAGGGCGCCTTCATTAAAATATCCTCGTCAAAGCGGGCGGGCAAGCGGGCATAACGGTCAAGCAGGGTGGTGAAGCGCTCCAGCTGTGTTGCGGTGGGTAGATGGCCGAAGAACAGCAGGTAGCAACACTCGGCAAAGCCGTATCGCCCCTCGGCAACAAAGTTGTCGCACAGATCGCTCATGCGGTAACCGCGGTAATAAAGACGCCCGTCCACAGGGGTACGGACACCCTCATCAATGATGTAACCGTGGGCGTTGCAGATGCGGGTAACACCCGCCATCACGCCCGTGCCGTCCGGCTCGCGCAAGCCGCGCTTAACGCGGTAGTTGTCGAATTCGGCATTGGGGATCTGATATTCACTTTCCGATTCGGCGACCAGCTCCTCCAGCAGCTCGGCGTTTTCCTGATCAAAGGGATCGTTGTTTTCAAAATAAGCCATGGGAGACACCTCTCTTTCGGTGGGGATAGGAATTCATTCTAATTATACCATCGTTTTGATGTTTTTGCAAGATGAAAACGAAAAAATTTCATAATATTTCCCGCAAAACTTCAAAAAGACCCGAAATGGGCGGAATTTTCGGGGGGATCGGTCACATCCAATGATGTTTTTTGAATATTCTGATGCAAATCAGCACCACAATGCCGCAGAAAAGCGTCACCAACGGATAGCCGAATTTCCAGTGAAGCTCGGGCATATTGGTGAAATTCATGCCGTACCAGCCCACGATCAGCGAAAGGGGAAGAAAGATGGCCGATAGAACGGTGAAGGTCTTCATGATGTCGTTCAATCGCAGATCGAGCATGGATTGGTAGGCCTCGCGGAGCTGACCCAGCTGCTCCCGCAGAGAGGAAACATTGCGGCAAAGGCGCTCGGCCTTGTCGGTAAAACGGCGGAAATGGCGGAGCTCGCTTTTTTTGAACAGACGATTCTCGTTCTCCGAAAGGCTCTCGCCAATGTCGATGAGCTGTTCATAATAATTATGGAGGAGCAGGAGGTACTGCTTGTGGTGCAGGAGGCGGATGGTAAAATCGTCGTCGGCCACATCCCGCAGGACGTTTTCCTCCAGCTTTGAAAAGGTGAACTCCAGCTCCTCCAGCATGCGGCCGTCCCCCTCGATCATGCTGTCCAGAAAGGCAAAGATCAGCCGCTCGATCTGTGCCGCCGGAGCGGGAAAACGGCGTAACGCTCCTTCAAATCCCGCACGGATGCTCCCATCACTGTCCCGGATATCCACCACCAGAAACAGGCGGGGGAGGATATAAAAGGCAATGCAGTCCTCCCCCTCGTCACTGCCGCCCGTGCGCTTGACGGTGGCGAAGCTGTAATGCTCGCCCACCTCCATGCTGTTGCGGAAATAGCGCACCTCCTCGCGGCATTGTTGCACTGTGGTGGCGGGGAGCCCCAGGCGGGGGGCCAGCTCCTCCAGCTCGGTTACCGAAAGGTAGCCCGCCACAAAGCTTTTGTCGGATGATTCCGCATCGAAAAGGCCATTTACCCCGATAACGGTGCGGCTTTTTCCGTCAAAACGGTAGAACACGGCACGCCTCCTTTCTTTGCGAATGGGATATACAGTTATAATATGCCCCAAAAACCGCATTTGTTGTATATGTCGTTACCAAAAACGCTATAACATGCCGATGGCATGTTTCGCAGTCGAACTGTCATGCAGCATTTGCTCAAAGGAGCTATTGGTCATCGTTACGAGATCCCGCTCCCCCTTAAGGCTCGCGTTTTTGCTTGGCTGACCCGCCAAGCAAAAATTCGACTCCGTGGAGATTATAACCGCAAAGCGTAGCCATTTTATGATATCTCTCCACTGCACTCAGGATGACACGTAGCCGGAATGTTCGCACAAACCCGCGTCCTTGCCTTCCCCAGCGGAGTTCCACCTCGCCTGCGGCGAGCCGCCAAACCGGATGAGGAGGACACCTTTTGTGCTATACAAACCGTCTCTCCTCATCTGTCAGGCTTCGCCTGCCACCTTCCCCGCTGGGGAAGGCTACTGTAGCCGGAATGTTCGCACAAACCCGCCCCCTCGCCTTCTCCTTGGGAGAAGGGGGACCGCTTGCGGTGGATGAGGCTGTTTTACGCACTATGTCTGTGCTCACTCTTTGTTACTTTGTGCCTCGGGCATCCTCATCCGTCAGGCTTCGCCTGCCACCTTCCCCGCTGGGGAAGGCTACTGTAGCCGCATTGTTTGCGCAAACTCGTATGGGGCGCATACGAATCGCCCGCGATAAATTGCCTTGCGGCAATGCGATATATGACCTTTGGGTCATGCGATATACCTCGCGGTACGATATGTCGCCTGCGGCGACGTGGGCGTATTCTTGCGGATACGCAGGAACCCGTAGGGGAGGGCGCGCGGAAATTTAATTATTCATAAATCCCCCCTTGTATTTTCACACAAACAATGCTATAATAGTTAGGTGACTAATTATTGGGGGCCCGCAAGGTGCCTTGCGAAAGGAAAATGCCCCCGGAAAGGAAGGTTTTATGTTAAAACGACTGCTTAGTTGCGTGAGAGAATTCAAAAAGCCCACCATTCTCACGCTGATCTTTATCACGGGCGAGTCCGTCATCGAGACGCTGATCCCGTTCATTACCGCCAGACTGGTCAATCAGATCAAGGCGGGCGCGGAGCTGAAGGAAGTGATCACCACCGGTGTGCTGCTTGCCGTGATGGCGTTTGTGTCTTTGGGGTGCGGCGCCACGGCGGCGTTCTGCTGTGCCCGGGCCTCCTCGGGATTCGCCAAAAATCTGCGGCACGATCTCTACGACCGTATCAACAATTTCTCCTTTGAGAATGTTGACAAATTCTCCTCCACCTCTCTGGTTACCCGTATGACCACCGATGTGCAGAATGTGCAGATGTCCTATATGATGGTCATCCGTACGGCGATCCGTTCTCCGCTGATGCTCATTTTTTCGGTGATCATGTCCTTTATCATGGGCGGGCCGCTCGCCATGACCTTTGTGGTCATTATTCCCGTGCTGACCATCGGCCTTTTGATGATCGGTCGAAAGGCTATGCCCGCTTTTCGCAGTGTATTCCGCAAATACGACCGCCTCAACGAATCCATCGAGGAGAATGTCCGCGGCATGCGCGTGGTGAAGGGCTTCTCCCGCGAGGAATATGAAAAGGAAAAATTCGGCGCCGCTGCCGAGAACATCCGCGGCGACTTTACCCGTGCCGAGCGTATCGTGGCGTGGAACCGCCCCATCATGCAGATCTGTGTTTATTTCAACATGATCTTTGTGCTTCTGGTCGGCTCTAAAATGGCCATCGAGGGGAACAGCTACGGCGTGGACGTGGGTCAGCTTTCCGCCATGCTCACCTACGGCATGCAGGTGCTCATGTCGCTGATGATGCTCTCCATGATCTATGTGATCATCACCATGTCTGCCGAGTCCATGAAGCGTATTGACGAGGTGCTCTGCGAGGCACCCTCTCTCTCCAATCCCGAAAACCCCGTGATGACGGTTGCCGACGGCTCCATTGACTTTGATAACGTGAACTTCAAATATTCCGCCAAGGCCAAGCGTAACTCCCTCTCCGATGTGGATCTGCACATCAGATCGGGCATGACCGTGGGTATCATCGGCGGCACGGGCTCGGGTAAGACCTCCTTCGTCCAGCTGATCCCCCGTCTCTACGATGCCACCGAGGGCACGGTGAAGGTGGGCGGTGTCAACGTGAAGGAATATGATATCAAAACCCTGCGTGACGCCGTTGCCATGGTGTTGCAGAAGAATCTGCTCTTCTCGGGTACCATCAAAGAGAATCTGCGCTGGGGCAATCCCGACGCCACCGACGAGGAGATCGTCGAGGCCTGCCGGCTCTCTCAGGCAGATGAATTTGTACAGAGCTTCCCCGACAAGTATGATACCTACATCGAGCAGGGCGGTACCAATGTGTCGGGCGGACAGAAGCAGCGCCTTTGCATCGCCCGCGCCCTGCTGAAAAAGCCCAAGATCCTGATTCTGGACGACTCCACCAGCGCGGTGGATACCAAGACCGACGCCATGATCCGCGCCGGCTTCCGTACATACATTCCCGAGACCACCAAGATCATCATCGCTCAGCGCGTGGCATCGGTGGAGGATGCCGACCTGATCCTTGTCATGGAGAACGGTGCTATCGCCGCCGCGGGCAAGCATGAGGAGCTTATTTCCTCCTGTGAGATCTACCGCGAGATCTATGAACAGCAGACGAAGGGAGGGGAAGAAAATGAGTAAGCCGCAAATGCAAAAACGGCCCAAGGCCAACCCGAAGGTTCTGGGGCGAGTGATGAAAATGCTCTTTTCCTATTATCCCGTCCTGTTGCCCATCACCATCGTTTGTATCCTGCTTTCCGCTGTGACCGCTGCCATTCCCTCTATCTTTATGCAGAATGTCATCGCCACCATCGAGACCTGCCAGGCAAATGCCACCCCCTGGGCAGACGCCGCCAAGGAGATCGTGCCTCAGGTACTGACACTGGCCTGCTTCTACGTGATTTCCATCATTGCCATTATCCTGCAGACCCAGCTGATGGCAATCATTACCCAAGGGTTTCTTTGCAAGCTTCGCCGCACCATGTTCGACAAGATGCAGAACCTGCCCATCCGCTATTTCGATACGCACAAGCACGGTGACATCATGTCCCACTATACCAACGATATCGACGCCCTTCGTGAGCTGGTCTCTCAGGCCATGCCATCCCTGCTTAACTCGGTGGTGATCCTGCTTTCGGTCTTCTTCCTGATGCTGTATTTCAGCGTGTGGATGACCCTGGTGCTGTTGGTGGGTGTGATCGCCATGGTCTTTGTTTCCAAAAAGGTCGGCGGAGGCTCGGCCAAATACTTCATGCGTCAGCAGAAGGCCATGGGCCGTACCGAAGGGTTTGTTCAGGAGATGATGAACGGCCAGAAGGTCATCAAGGTCTTTAACCATGAGGAGCAGTCTGCCGCCGATTTTGAGGAGATCAACAACGCCTTGTTTGAGGATAGCGCCAGAGCCCATGCTTACGCCAATATTCTGGGCCCCATCATCGGCAATATCGGTAATATCCTGTATGTGATCATGGCGGTGGCAGGCGGTATTTTCCTGCTCACCAATGCCTCCAACCTTGCCATCGGTGCCTTTCCTGTGTTCAGCATCAGCATCGTGGTGCCCTTCCTCAACATGGCAAAGCAGTTCACGGGCAATGTGAATCAGGCCTCCCAGCAGATCAACGCTGTGGTCATGGGCATGGCGGGCGGCGCCCGTCTGTTTGAAATGATGGATGAGCTCCCCGAGGCGGATGACGGCTACGTGACCCTGGTCAATGCCAAGGTGGACGAGAACGGAAACGTGACCGAGACCGCCGAGCGCACGGGCAAGTGGGCTTGGCGTCATCCCCATAAGGCCGACGGCACCGTCACCTACACCCTTTTGCAGGGAGATGTGCGCTTGACCGAGGTGGATTTTGCATACGAGGAAGGGAAGCCTGTCCTTCATGATGTGAGCGTTTATGCCGAGCCCGGCCAAAAGGTCGCCTTTGTGGGTGCTACCGGTGCGGGCAAGACCACCATCACCAATCTGATCAACCGCTTCTATGATATTGCCGACGGCAAGATTCGCTATGACGGCATCAATATCAATAAGATCAAGAAGGCCGACCTGCGCCGCTCTCTGGGCATCGTGTTGCAGGAGACCAACCTGTTTACGGGCACGGTCATGGATAACATCCGTTACAGACGCCTTGACGCCACCGACGAGGAGTGCATCGCCGCCGCCAAGCTGGCAGGCGCCGATGATTTCATCACCCGTCTGCCGGGCGGCTATGAGACCGAGCTTACCAATAACGGCGCCAACCTGTCTCAGGGCCAACGCCAGCTCCTGGCCATCGCCCGCGCGGCTGTGGCCGATCCGCCTGTGATGATCATGGACGAGGCCACCTCCTCCATCGACACCCGCACCGAGGCCATCGTTCAGCGGGGCATGGATAAGCTGATGGAGGGCAGAACGGTATTCGTTATCGCTCACCGTCTTTCCACCGTCATGAATTCCGATGTGATCATGGTTCTCGACCACGGCCGCATCATCGAGCGCGGCAATCATGATAAGCTGATCGCCGAAAAGGGCACCTACTACCGCCTCTACACCGGCGCGTTTGAGCTGGAGTAAGCGCAAAAGAAAAATCCCGCCGTTTCCTTGGAAACGGCGGGATTTTTGCATACGTTTTCGCTTTTTGGGTGCGGCAATATGCCATGCGAGCGTCCCGAATGCCGGATTTCGGTCAATCCTTCCTCTTGCAAAGCTTGACCCGGACCCACCAACCGCCAAGCCCTGCGGTCAGTAAGCCAACCACGATCGCCGCGGCCACCGTGGCGGCGGAGGAGCTTTCTTGCTGTTCTGCTTCCGGATTCCGCGCGAGCTCATCGGTATACCCGGGAACGGGGGCCGAAAAATCCTCTCCCGCTCCGCTCTCGACAGATTCATCGGCGGGCCCCTCGGGGGTCGGTTCCTCGGGTGCATCCGGTGTTGTCGGCTCCTCGGGCGCGGGCTCTTCCGCCACAGGGATAGCTTCCCAGACTGCGCTCAGCGTGATATCGCCTGCAGGGAGGTGATCTCCCGCAAGATAAGCGGTGCCCGAGCTATCCTGCCACTGCAGAAATTTAAAGCCCTCCTTAGTCGGTGCGGTCATGCTGACAAAGGCCTCCTCCATACTGAAATAGGAGGCGGTGGCGGGGGTGTTTTCGCCGCCGTTTCCGTTGTAGGACACAAGATAGGTCAGGGGCGCGGTGAAATCGGCATAGTCCAGCGAGATGTAAGACAGCTTTCCGTTGTAATAAAACGCGCCCCATCCGTTTTTGATGCTGACGATGCGCACCATGTCCCCCTTGGAGAGGCTCCCGCGCTTGGTGCTGCTACTGCTTGCCGAGGCGCGGATGTTCAGAAAGCTGTTGGTCACGGTGTACCAGCCTGTCACCTTGTCCTCGCAGGCAAGGGCGGTCAAGGGCAGGGAATAGGCGGAATTATATTTGGGTCTGCCGTATCCTACGATATAGGTGTCCGAAAGGGCATAATCGTGGAGTGAGACCCTGTCGGAGGAGTTCCCCTCGATGGTATAGACCCGTCCGTCCTTCACGTAGCGTACCAGCCCCACGTGATCGGAGGCGCGGGATACACCGGCCGAGCGGAAGAAGATCAGATCACCCGCCTTGGGGGAATATCCCGAGGAACGGGTGCTGTATTGCCCCAATTCCCGCAACCGTTCCACCCAAAGAGTGCAGCTGGCAAAGAGCCCGCCTGCGGCCTCGGTGGCGTCGGCCTCCTCCAGACACCAGGAAACGAAGGCGGCACACCAGGCGTAGCCGTATGTACCGCCGATCTGTCCGAAAGCATGATTATATTCGGTGTAATTGCGCGAGCCGCCGGTGTTTCCCCCGTCAAAATCCGAGGAGTTGTTGCCCTCGTGATAGTCCAGCTGGGAAAGAGCGATGGCCACTGTATCAAAGGCCTTATCTCCTGTGCGGGGCAAGTGAAGGAGATTGTCGTAATATGTAGAGGAAAGATAGGTTCCGGTGATCGGATATGCAGGGGTCAGTGCCGCCGTTGGCAGAGCGGCGAGAAAAAGCATGGACAAAAGCAACAAAAGGCCGATCCACCGGAGGGTGAGTGTGCGCTTCATCAAAAGCACCTCCTTGATGGATTTTGGGCAAACGGGAACAGGCCGGGGGCCCTGTGACTTGGGCTCGGTTGCGCAGGGGGTATCGATCAACATCCCGCGGGAAAGCTTCAGGCTCGGTCATCCATTCCTGTCAGCCTTTCCATTGTAACACAAAAAGTGCCATAACGGTAGCGGTAATTTGTGGAAAACGGCTCCGTGGTTAATGCGTATCCGCAAGGATACGCCCACGTCGCCAAAGGCGACATATCGCACCGCAAGGTATATTGCATGACCAAAGGTCATATATCGCATTGCCGTATGGCAATATATTGCGGCACATCGTATGCGCCCATACGGGTTGGCGCAAACAATGCGGCTACAGTAGCCTTCCCCAAGAGGGGGATGAGCTCGCCTTTGGCGAGCAACCGGAGTTTTCTTGCGAAAACTCTATGGGGGACCGCTTGCGGTGGATGAGGAGGGAGTGGGTTTGATGTGTTCGCACAAACTTTCATCGGAAGTACTTACTATCAATGTAATTTGGTGCAAACATCTTCCCCTACGGCTCTCCTCATCCGCCGTGCAAAAGCACGGCACCTTCCCCACTGGGGAAGGCTATGGAGCGCAGTGCGAACAAATCAAATTCGCTCTCGTCTCATCTGGTTTGGCAGCTCGCCGCAGGCGAGGTGGAACTCCGCTGGGGAAGGCTATGGAGTTACATTCATCCCAAACCCTCGCACCAACCCCGCGTCGTTTGCTGTGTCCGCCCGCACCCCTCCTATGTGTCATTCTGAGGAGCGCAACAAAGCGCGACGAAGAATCTCGACGAGCGCAAGAAGCGCGAGGCGTGGCATGTACACGTCAAACTCCTTGGCAGTCAGTTACTGACTGTTTCGAAGGGGTTAGTGCGAACATGCCACGCAAACGGCTTTGTTGCCGTTTGCGAGATCCTCACGGGCGGCTCTGTTGCCGCCCTCAGGATGACACATAGAAAGATCATGTGCTAACACACCAAACACCCGCTATGCATTGCAAACTTGCGAGCCCATCGACCGGCAAAACCGCGTCCTTGCCTTCCCCGGCGGGGAAGGCGTCGCGCTACCGCGCGACGGTCCATCCGCGCTAAGGCAACGGATGAGGCCGGATTACGCACCAATAGTGGGGCGATTCGCAGAATCGCCCGCGATAGATTGCCTCACGGTGCGATATGTCGCCTGCGGCGACATGGGCGTATCCTTGCGGATACGCATGCCCCCGAACGCCCAAAAAGCCCAAGGGGCGGATTCGTTCAGAATCCGCCCCTTGGGCTTTTTGCAATTGGCTTACAGTCCCGCAAGCAGAGCCGCATATTTGGGTAGGAGCCAGTCATAGGCCTCGTCGGAAAAATGGTGATTTTCGGGCAGACCCAGCACCAACCCCTCGTCGATCCAGGGGAGCTGATTGGGGTTGTGGAAGGAGATCCCCGCATTGTAGTAATTGTTGAAGCAGGGAATGGCATAAATACGGCAGATCTCCTGCATAGCCAAAACGTAATCGATATCGGAAAGCCCCAGCTCGTTTTTGGAGGGCCAGCGATTATAGTTGGTCATAAACAGGATCTTGGCCTTGGGATACTTGGCGGTAAGACCCATAATGAGCTGCCGCAGTGCACCCTTGAAGGTGGTGGGCTCGGTGCTGTCGTTGTCACCGATGGGCACGGAAAGGCGCTTATCGTTGGCCCCGCCCAGAACCACCACATAATCAGCGTTATCGTGCATGGTGGCGTAGCGCTCACACATGGGGGGCGTCTTGGGTTCCCGCTCCTGCTTGGCCAGGGTGTTGCCGTTTTTGCCGTAGTTATAGACGCGCATACCGTGCACTGTGGCCATTTTGTTGACCCATGTTGCACCGTTGCCCAGCTTGTTCCCCTCAAACAAGGAGTCGCCCAGGGCCACAAGCGTCTTGTCCTTCAGAATTTCGTAAGACATGATCATTACCTCACTTATGTGTTTTTTATCAAACGCTATCGATTTTTTCGCACCTTGCGCTCAAGAAACCTGCTTTTTTGTGTTATGCTTCTTCGATTTTGACGATATCCAAAGCGGAATCCAAAAGCAGATTGATGATCTCATTTCTGGAGCGATTGGTTTTTGCCGAGAGCACGTCCAGCCGTTCGATGGTCTCGTCCTTCATGCGAACCGAAGTGACTTTGTGCCCATCTTCTCCTCTCATAACAATTTTGATTTCCTTTATCATAAGCGATCCTTTCAATATTTTTTATTCATTATACATCAACAAATAAAAAATAATATACTAAGATGATTAGTCATGATAAAACTATAAAAATATAGTTACAA
Organism: Clostridia bacterium; assembly: GCA_017451735.1. Classification (GTDB taxonomy): domain Bacteria; phylum Bacillota; class Clostridia; order Oscillospirales; family CAG-272; genus Firm-07. Next base: position 4,342 of record JAFTNU010000004.1, on the reverse strand, counting down.
ATCAGGGGGAGAGGCGGAAAGCTTTTGTACAATAAAAGCATGAGTTTTTCTCTTGATTTTAAATTCTTCTCACCTTATCGCCAAGGGAGGCGCCTTTGCGGTAGGCATCGATGACCGCATCCACCCGGGCGGGGGATTCCACGGTAAAGATATAGTGACCTGCGGTCACGCCTGCGCCAAGCAGATCCCGTCGGCGGTCGCTCATGGCGGTGGGGCGGCTGTTGTAAAGGATGTTGCGATGCCTGTTCCCCTCGGGCACAGGCAGGCGGACGATCGGGAATTTCTCGCCCCGTCTGTCGGTCAATTGGTTCTTGCCTGCGGCGCAAAGGTCGCAATTGCCCACCTCCTTGCCCGCGCATTTTTCCAGCAGCATCAGTGGGATACGCCCGTAAATGATGGCATCGCAGTGCCCCCCGATGTCGCGGATCTGGGGCAGAGAGAGCTCGGGAGAAAGGAGCACGTCGGCAAAGCCCTGCTCCAGGGCCTTGGCCAGAGCGACCTCGTTGAAGATGTTCAATCGGAAATCCCCGTGGGGAGTGAGTCCCGCCGCAACGGCAAGCGCCAGGTGCCCCACATTGCCCACAAGGGCGTGTTTTGCACCCCGTTCGCGGGCTTTTTGCAGGGATTTCAGCACCCCGTCGGCTTCGTTTCCGAAGATCACGGGCGGGATCACCACTCCGTTGGCGACTTTCTCGTCAAAGGCGTGGAGGGGCAGATAGCGGATGGGGAAATACGCCATGGCCGCAGAGGTGATCTGCGCAGGGATCTCAAAGCGGGCGGACCGCTCGGTTACCCGCGCGCCTTGCGCGGTGGGAAGCGTCGGCATGGCTACGGGTGTATCCGCTCTCTTTTGTTCGGTCAGGGCGGCCAGCGCCGCCCGCCGCAGGGCGTTGAGTCGGGAGACGGGCACCATCAATCCCGCATCCAGAGAGACGGTCACCTCGGCGGCCGTGTAGGGTGTCCCCCCGAAGCGGCAGAGGTTCTTTTTTACGCTCTCCGCATCCATAGGTGCGCTTTGCGCCGTCAGGGGAATATCCCCCGTCACGGTAACGTTTTTTTGCTGCTTGGCATCGAAAACCGTGAGACGTATGGGCTTTTCGGCATACATTTCAAAGAAAATATGCAACGGAACGGGCGGGATTGTCGGCTCTGCGGGGGGCTGCACCCGGGCCTTTTGCTTGTCCGACTCCGATCGGACCCCCATCATATGGTGGCCGATGCTGTTCTTGAAATAACCGTCGGTAAACCCCGAGCGGGAAAACGCGGCGGCCAGCTCGGCCATTTCACGGTCGGTGGCCCCCCGCCTCTCGTCCAGGAGTTTGCGGTAGACCGACACCACGCGGTAGACGTAATCGGGGGATTTCAGCCGTCCCTCGATCTTCAGGGAATGCACACCCGCCTCGATAAAGAAGGGGATCTCCCGTGCCAGACAGAGATCCTTGAGGGAAAGGGGGAAGGCTCCGTTTCCATCGGGCAGACGGCAGGGCTGGGCGCAGGCGCCGCGATTACCGCTCCGTCCCCCCACCAGAGAGGAAAAAAGGCATTGTCCGGAATGGGAGACGCAAAGCGCCCCGTGGATAAAGACCTCGATCTCGGTGCCGCTTTCCGCCACCAGACGGGCGATCTCCTCCCGCGGGAGCTCTCTGGCGGGCACCACCCGGCAAAAGCCCCGCTCTACCAAGGCCAATGCCCCGTCCACACTGTGGGCCGAGCATTGGGTGCTGGCGTGCAAGGGCAGATCGGGCAGGGCGAGACGGAGCACCTCGGCGGCGCCCAGGTCGGCTACGATCAGGGCGTCCACTCCCGCAAGATAGGCCTTATGGGCCGCCTCGAGAAAGGCGGGGAGCTCCCGATCGGTCACCAGGGTGTTGAAGGTCATGTAGGCCTTGACCCCGTGGGCGTGGCAGAGTCTGATCGACTCGGCCACATCCTCGTCGGTGAAGTTCTGTGCCCGCATCCGCGCGTTGAAGGAGCCGCCCCCGAAGTAGACGGCATCCGCTCCTGCCGCGATGGCGGCGCGGAGCGCCGCAGGGGAGCCCGCAGGAGCCAGAAGCTCCGGTAAGAATGTATCAGCCATTGCGGTTGCCGCCGAAATCCAGCATATCGGCAATGCGGTCGGGCTCACTTACGGGTGCACCGTCAGCCGCAGAGCCCTCCAGGGGGTGGGCAGAGGGAGAAAGGGGGCGCCCTGTGGGACGGGGAGCGGTGTTCAGGATCTCATCCAGATCCATCTGCTCGTATTTGCGGGTGGTCTGCTGCTCGTGGGGGGTCACCTCGATCTCGGGCTCGGCCTCAAAGGTGCTGTAGTTGGGGGAGGGGTCCCGGGTCTCCACACACATGGCGGCCAGACGCTCCCGCAGCTCCCGCACCTCGGTGAGGATCGAAAGCACCTGATCGTGCATACGGTCGGCACGGGCATTGGATTCGTTATTCTGACGCACCAGCTTGGCGTTCAGCTGGAACAGCGTGGCATTGTCCTGCAGCAGGGCATCGTAAGCGCCGCGGCTGACCTGCAGCTCGGAGCGCAGTGTTTCGTTCTCGCCCCGCAACAGGCTTGCCTCAAAGGTGCCTCCCGTGGGGTCTGCCGCATGGACAAAATCCTCCAGCTCCTTGACTCTTGCCTGCAGGTGCAGGCATTGCGTGGCGTAATCCAGGGCCGAGAGCAACGCCGCCTCGGTCTTGGTGCAATGATGAGATTTGTCGGAAGTGAGGGCGCGGATCTGATTGTCCAGATTGGTGACCGCCGTATCCACGGTCTGCTGATTTTCATCACAGACGATGTTCATGGTCACGTCGGCTACGGTAATCGAAAATTTCTGTCTCATGTTGAACCTCCTTTACGGTGAACCTTGTAAAATCCCCTTGCAAAAGGGGGCGGTTGGGTGTATAATGTAAGCATGATGCGGGGTACATTCCCCCAGTTTAATTCTATTATAATACATACACGCGTATTTTTCAAATCTTTTTTCGAAAAAGTGAGGTATATTTTTATGTCGGAAATTGCAAATTGCCGCCGTATTGTGGTGAAGATCGGCACATCTACCCTGACCCATGAGGATGGACACCTGAATCTGCGGCGGATCGAGACCCTTGCCAAGGTCTTGTCCGATTTCAAAAATGCGGGGCGCCAGGTGATCCTGGTCTCCTCGGGCGCAGTCAGCGCGGGTGTGGCCAAAATGAGCACCCGTCGCCCCATCAACACCGCCGAGAAGCAGGCCATGGCGGCTGTGGGGCAGAGCGAGCTGATGAAGCTGTATTCCCGCTTTTTCTCGGATTACGGCCACACGGTGGCTCAGATCCTGTTGACCAAGGATGTGATCGACAACCCCGCCCGCCGTGCGGCGGCCGAGGATACCTTCAGCACGCTTCTCGGCATGGGATGCATTCCCATCGTCAACGAGAATGACTCGGTCTCCACCGAGGGGCTGAATTTCGGCGGTAACGATACCCTGGCTGCCTATGTGGCCCTTATTTGCCATGCCGATCTGCTGATCAATCTGTCGGATATTGACGGCCTTTACGATAAGGACCCCCGCCGCTTCCCCGATGCAAAGCTGATCCCCCGCGTCAACGGTGTTGACGAAAGGATCCTGGCCATGGCAGGGGGCGCGGGCACCGAGCGGGGCACGGGCGGCATGGCCACCAAGCTTCTGGCCGCGCGGATCGTTCTGGAGGCCGATATCCCTATGTTTATTCTGAACGGTAAGGATCCCGCCATTCTGTACGAGCTGCTGGACGGCCGCCACGTGGGCACCTATTTTGCAGTGGAGAAGTAAGCAAAGGCTTGCGACATTGTGCCGTGTGATCACAAGGTGAATCGCGGATGCGGGTGGGGGGACGCCCTCCCCTACGGATTTGTGCGTTTCTCGAGTGCTTTCACTCCGCGCGGTCATACCATGGCACGTGTCGCTACGCTCCGCGCAGTCATACCATGACGCGCTCCGTTTCACTCCGCGCAGTCATACCATGACGCGCTCCGTTTCACTCCGCGCAGTCATACCATGACGCGCTCCGTTTCACTCCGCGCGTCATTCTGAGCGGAAAATGAACTCGCCTCTGGCGAGTAACTGGAGTTTTTGCGGCGGCTGAACGCCGCCGATTTGCTACGCAAATTACCAAAAACTCTATAACACCACAGCGCGGTGTTTGTGCAGTCGAACGAGCGAAAAACTGCAAAACGTAGTCAGGATGTTGCACAAACCCGCGTCCTTGCCTTCCCCAGAGGGGAAGGTGCCGTGCTTTTGCACGACGGTCCATCCGTCTCCAAGGCGGCGGATGATGAGAGCCGTAGGAAAAGATGTGTGCACTAAATCACATTGATAACAAATGTTTCCGATGAACG
>JAFTNU010000016.1 GCA_017451735.1 Clostridia bacterium | reverse complement strand
TCTGCTCCCGCAGGTAAGGACCTTAAGACCATCGTATTCGGTGTTCACAACGATACTCTTGCTGCTGATGATAAGATCATCTCCGCTGCATCCTGCACCACCAACTGCCTTGCTCCCATGGCTAAGGCTCTTAACGACTACGCAACCATCCAGTCCGGCATCATGACCACCGTTCATGCTTACACCGGTGACCAGATGATCCTCGACGGTCCTCAGCGCAAGGGCGACCTCCGTCGTGCTCGTGCAGGCGCACAGAACATCGTTCCCAACTCTACCGGTGCCGCTAAGGCTATCGGCCTGGTTATCCCCGAGCTGAACGGCAAGCTCATCGGCTCCGCTCAGCGCGTTCCTACCCCCACCGGCTCCACCACCATTTTGGTTGCCGTTGTTAAGGGCAAGGATGTGACCAAGGAAGGCATCAACGCCGCTATGAAGGCCGCTGCTACCGAGTCCTTCGGCTACAACGAGGAGGAGATCGTTTCCTCCGACGTTATCGGTATGCGCTACGGCTCTCTGTTCGACGCTACCCAGACCATGGTTTCCAAGATCGACGACGACACCTACCAGGTTCAGGTTGTTTCTTGGTACGACAACGAGAACTCCTACACCAGTCAGATGGTTCGCACCATCAAGTACTTCGCAGAAATCTAATTTTCCGCGTAGAGCAAGGGACACGCAGTTATTCTGCGTGTCCCTTTTGCTTTACTCGTGGTGGTCTTGACATAAAAACCGCACGCAAGGTATGCCTTGCGTGCGGTTTTTTATTATTGTGGAAATCGGAATCCGAATGAGCTCGAATAAAACGGAATATCGGAAAGTTGACTTACCTTGGTGCATGCGGCCTGATCGCCATTTCCGATCAAATCGCTTTCTCCTACAGCTGCGACCTGTTCAAAAACACTATTGCTTTCTCGTTCACCAAGCAAAAGTCCGTCATAGGTGTAAAGCTTTGCTTCGTGACCGTCCCAACCGCCGCTTGCCGATCCGTCACACGAAACGGTGTTGGCATTGGTAATACACTGACTGATCGTACACGAGGAGGTGCTGTGTCCCGCAAGACCGCCTGCGATCGAGTAGGCAGAGGCATCGTCCAGCGCAAATGCCTTGGTAGAGGCATAGCTTTTGATTTCACATTGTGTGACGTAGGAATCGGAAAGCTTTCCGCTGTGCCAACCGGCAATACCACCGGTATAGGCATACGTGTTTTGATAGTCATTGCTATCGTGCTTTGCTGCGGCCGATACGCTTGAAGAAATGACCGTGCAATTGGTGATGCTACCTTGGTTGTTGCCCGCAATGCCGCCGACGTAACAATAGATCCTGCCGTTTTCGGTGCGCTTGACCGTGCCGGAAACGGTTACACCCTCGACCTTGCAATTTTCGATGGTACCGTTATTGATCGCCGCGATGCCGCCCACGTACAGACTGCCGTTCTTTTGTGAGGCTTCGATGATCGTTTCGGTATTCGACTTGCCGATGATCAGATTCTTTACAGTGCCTTTGTTTTCTTTAAAGAGACCGACGGATTTGCTGCCCGAGGAGATTTTGAAGTTGTAAATACGGTATCCGTTTCCGTCTAAATGACCGGAAAACAGAGCAATGGGGCTGATGGTCTGGCCGCCGAAATCAATATCACCCATCAATTTGGAATATTGCCCCTCACCTGTAGCCAGATTGACAAATTGTGTTGCCGAATTGATGATAAAGGGAGAGCCGGCCGAGCCGTCCCCCTCGGACAACTCATCGTAGGTGATCCATTGCTCGGGGACAAGTCCTTCAAATTTGCTTTGATCAAATGCGAACGCCAATTGCCCGTAAGCGTTGTCGTCAAAGGACATGGAGGTGCTGTAATCCAACCAGTAGGCAGAGGATCGAATGACGGAATAAGTATCATAATGGTATTCGTTTTGGGCAATGTCGTAAAGAACGACGGCATAGACCTCAACCTGGCCCATCAAGATCCAACGGTAATAGCCATGGGCATTTTTCTCGTTGAAGGAGATCTCCACGGTGCGGGAAGCCGATTCGGACTTTTCGACGGCGTTTTTTACAGACTGCGAATAGGTGTTGCTATCGGCTTTAGATTTTGAATAGCCCAATTCCACTTTGGTTTCTGCGCCCCACAATTCACCGCTGACTTCAAACTTTCCTGACCCTGTTTTGGTCACACAATGGCTCGTTGCTTCTTCTATCGTGTTTTCCACAGACTCGCTGGTGGCGATCTCGGTGGTCAGCGTGTACGTATAGCTGTTGCCGTCATAGCGGCAGGAGGCAACATCATCCTCCAAAGGAACATCCGATAGAGTACCGAGGGGGAGCATATAGTAATAGTATTGCTCGTCCCGAAAGGAGATCATCTCGGCGTAGGGGTCCTTTGTCGGTGCTGCCTGGTAACGTGTGCCGCCTGTAGAGGCATTATAATCTGTGGCATCGATAACTGCGGTGCCTTCCTTGTCACTTGGTGATTCATCACAGGCAACAAGACCCGGGCCCAAGAGCAGCAGTAGCAGAGATAATGAGATAGATAATAATCTTTTTTTCATGTCCTTCCTCCTTATTTTCACTGTGCTTGATCCTTTGACTCCGTAGTGGCAATGACTTCGCCTTTCGCGGCTCGTTCCAGATCTTCTAAGGTAAGGCGCGGTTCGGCATCGGGGGCGGCGTCCTTTCCGTAAAAATATTCGGTCAATGTCACATGATAGGCATTTGCCTTTCGGAAAATGCGTTTTCCGATGAATATCGGTATAATCACAAAGAGAATACCGCAAATGAAAAGGGGTAAATAGGTTTCGGGATCTTTGAATGTTCGCGTAAAATACTCTGCAATTCCTTCAATAAAGTCTCCTGTGTGATAAAAGATGGTAGCATCGCAGAAGGCATTGTAGTATCCCACAATATTCCAAAGGCATAATAAGGCGAAGATCCCTTTGTGCTTTTTGCTCTGGGGCTGGGATTGCGGGGCAAAGTGAGTGGCTTTGACAGAGAGCTTTTTGAGCACCCAAAGAATGAAAAATGACAGTAGGGTGAATTGCCAAAAGCTCTCCACACGCAACATACGGTTTCCCATAGAAAGCGTGTAATTTAAATTAGGAAACAGTATATCAAAAGCGGAAATGTATAAGAATTCATTTAATATGTAACTTAATATAGAGATGGCAGTGCCGTTATACATCCACTCCCAATAGGAAAAGAAAATTCCTTGTCCATTCCATAGCATAGAGGGATACGCATTGATCTCTATGATAAAAAGGCTGGTGATCAGCCATGCAATACCACAGAATAATTGTAAAAAGGCAAATGCACGCAACCACGGGAAGCGGGCGTATGTCATCATTTTGCTGATCTTTTTGTATTGCTTTTGCGCAGCCAATTGCTCGGGGGAAAGCCGGATATAAAAGCAAGTATACCACCGCTTGCCGCAAGCACCGCGCTCGCACAGAAACAGAAAGATGGCAAGAACGGCGGTGATCAGCATGAACAGGATGGAAAAAACGATGATCAGCGGCGCGGCCGGACCGGCTTTATAGCCCAACATCTCCCAGTCCTTTACAAAGCTGTTCAAGCTGATGCCGATGATGAGATAAGGCAGATAGGCGATCGGCAGCAGCAAGGAGATCACGCTGCCAAGGCTGTGTTTTTTGCCCATCACCGTGACCGATTTACTGCGCAAGGGCTTGAGTATCAAAAGCACGGCAAGAGCAGCCGCAAGAGCGATGGCGACTGTAGCAAAAACCAGTGGCATTGAGGAATCGTATTCGTCGGTTTGGCAGATCCAGGAAACGTTCATAACCAAATTCGAATCGCCGTATTTTGATACAAAGGCGTTTTTGGCCACCTCCATGCTATAAAAAATTTGCAGTAGGACGGCAAACAGAATAAAGAGAAGGGAGGGCACAAAATATAGCTTATGCAATAGCTTTTCTGTACTCGGATCGATTTTCACTTCTTCTACGGGGGCGGTGTGCAGCTTTTTGCCGCAATTCGCGCAAAACTCAGCGTTCTCACCAATCAAGGCACCGCAATTGGGGCAGTGAATCCCTTGTTGATTGGCGGCTCCGCATTGTGGGCAAAAGTTTCCGTCATATTCGGTTCCGCATTGTAAGCATTTTTTCATGAACAGTTCTCCTTTGCTTTAAAGTCGTTATAATTCCTTTTCGGAATTATTTACATTATAATTCCGTATCGGAATTTTGTCAAGAGGTTTTCCCTCTATAATTCAAAAAAAGAATAATGAGAGGAAACACTATGAAAACACGGTCACACGAATACGGGGATTGTAATATGATTGGCAGAAGGGTGGAGCAGCTGCGAAAGGCGCGGGGAATCAAGCAACGGGATTTTATTGCACGTTTGCAGGTGGAAGGGCTTGATATCAACCCCACCAGTTACTCCAAATTAGAGGGTCAGGTCAGGATCGCCACCGACAAGGAGCTCTTTACCATTGCCAAGGTGTTGCAGGTGAATATCAATGAGTTATTTCGCTCCTTTGATGATACCTAACAAGCCTTCAAAAGGAGAGAGCATGAAAACACTTTATCTGATCGGCGGCACCATGGGCGTGGGAAAAACGACGGTGTCGCAGTGCTGTGACATCAAAAAGAGGCTCCGTTTGCATTTTTTTGCAAACGGAGCCTCTTTTTTTTGAGTTTTGGCTTTGGTTATTGTCCGAAGCTGCTGTCGCCGAAGATGTTGGCGATGAATTTGGCGATGTCGGTATTGTCGATCACGGTATTGGCCGTCAGCAGATCCTCCACGCCGTCACCGATGCCGAAGGCGGGGGCCTTGGTGTCGGTATGCTGATAGTAATCGTCACCGTCAGCCTCGGTATAGGAGAGGTTTTCAAAGACGTATTTGCCGTCCTGAAGCGTCAGACCGCCGGTTTCATGGTCGGCAGTGATGATCAGCGCCGTGTCGGGATGAAGCATAACAAAGGCGATGGTATAAGCGATGCACTCGTTATACCGTGCCACACAGTCCTGCATGGACTGCATATTGGCATAATGGGCCCGTTTGTCGATGTGCGCCTCCTCGATCATGATAAAGAAATTGCTTCCGTCTGTTGAGAGCTGGTTCAAGGCATCGCGGGCGTAATTGGCCAATGTGGTGACCGATCCCTTGCAATAATTAATGGCCTTGCTGTCGGTGAGCTGACTGATCTGACTCTGCAGCTCTTTGGTGTCGGAGCGCTTGTTGTGATGGCACAGGAAGCCAGCCGGTGTGGCACCTGTGATGGCATCGGTGGTCAGTACACCGGTTTTTGCCCCCGTGCTGTGTGCCAGCTCACGGATATTCCGGCGGGAGACCTTGCTTGCGTCCAGGCCTACATAGCCGTTATAGGTTTTGTAGCCTGTGGCCAGTGCCGTGGCGGCCGCGGCACTGTCGGTATAGGTGGTCTTGCCGGCCAGTACCGATTGCGAGGAGGTGGTACAGAAGGTCTGATACGGGAGCTCCCGCGCCACAAAGGCGTCGATCCGATCGTCGGCCAGCGTCGCCTCGATGTGGTTGTTGCCCATGCCGTCTCCGATCATCAGAATGGCGGAGGTGGCTTTTTGGAAGGTGAAGGACTTGGGGGTGGCAGAGGTGGGAATGTCGGTGGCGTCGATATTCACATTGATACCCTGTGATTTGAAATGGGTGTTGATCAGCGCGTTTGCGGCGCCGCCCACCATGTAGGAGTTGCCCAGCATCACGATCTTGGTGCCCGATGTCATCAACAGGTATTCATCGCTTTTCAGTGCCGTTGCGGCAGCATTTTTGGATGCGCTCCGCTTGGTGGCCCCCACTAAAATTTCGTACTCGGCTTCTGCTGTGCTGTCGGCAACGGTATTCAGGCGGATCCCTGCATTCTGATAGATGTAGTCGGAAAGGCACAGGGCGGTGTAGTAGTCAAAAAGAGCGGTGCCCGTAGAGGAATTGGCTCCTGCGGGGTAGACGATGGTATAGTCGGAAAGGGATACACCGTTGACCGAAAGCCTGCCCAGGGCATAGGCGTATTCCACGGTGTCGTTACGTTTTGAAAAGACCGTTACGGTTTTTTCGTCACCGTTTATGTAGTTTTCGATAAAGTGATCCACCGCACGGGAGGTCGCCTCGGCACAGCCGCCCAGGATGATCACCCGTCCGTTGGCATATTGGATGGTGAAGTCCTTGGCGCGGATCACGGTCAGGGCATTCTGCGATTCCAGACGGTTTGTGGCGCCCACCAGGATCTCGGTTGCTGTTTCGGGCTGGTTCTCTCCGCCACCCAAGGTATCGTCGGAGCAGGAAAGCGTAACACCGGTTTTTTCTTTGATGGCGCTGTAGAGCTTTAATCCTGCCTTGTTTTCGGCCTTGCTTTCGTCATCACTTCCCGCAGGGCAGATGATGGTGTATTCGCTCCCGCCCTCTGCGACGATGTCGATCTTTTTGCCGTCCCTGGAGCAGGAGACCAGCCAGGGCAGTATCATCAGGCAGGCCAGCAGCAGACATAAGACCTTTTTAAACATGATAGGTTCCTCCTTTTGTGATACAAAAAGACCGATTCCGCATGGGACGAAATCGGTCTTTGAGGTTTAATCTTCCTCGGGGTCGGGAGCCTCGATTTCGTGAAATACCGATTCGGGGGTCTCGCATATACAGAAGCAGTCGGCGGTTTTGGTGTTGATGAATCCCTTGATCAGGTCGGTGCCGATGACCGAGATCATATTGTCCCAAAAGCCGTTGATGTTGTAAAGGATGATGGGTTTGTTGTGGCGACCCAGAACCTTTAGTGTCAGAATCTGAAAAAACTCGTCAAAGGTACCGATGCCACCGGGGACGATGATGAAGGCATCGGCCTTTTCCTCCATGATGGTCTTGCGCTCCGCCATGGTCTCGGTGGCGATCAGCTCGGTGCAGAGATCGCTGACAGGCTCCAGAGAATGCATGAAATGGGGGGTGACGCCCACAATGCGACCGTGTTCCGATGCCATGCCGCGGGCCGCAGCCCCCATCAATCCGGTAGAGCCGGCGCCGAATACCATGGTGTGTCCTCGCCGGGCCATGGCGCGGCCCAGCTCCTCCACGCGCTCGATATAGGCGCGGTCGATGCGGTCACTTGCCGCTCCGTAAAGGGTAATGTTCATAAAATACCTCCTTGTTTGGGGTAGTGGATCAAGACCTTGCGTTCTTTTGACGTGCCTCTTTCTTTTGGAGCAATCGCGCCGTATTTTTGGCGATACGCTCCTTTTCGGCTGCCTTTTTTTCTTCGTTGATCCAAAGGTAGTTAAAGTGCATTTCGGTCCCCGTGGCGATACGGTAGATGTTCTGTACATGGCGGCTGAGAATACCGATCATGGCAACCGAAAGGACTGCGGCGCCCCACCAACCGTTATCGGCGTTGATGAACCAGCCGGTGCCTGTACTGCCGAAAAATCCGTAAGCAAGCGGCACCATGACAGAAGCCGTGATGGGGGCTACGCAGATGTAGTTGAGCAAAATGCAAAGGATGATCTCGGAGCCCAGCAGGATCAGAAACGCGCGCCAGTCCATGGCCAAAACCACGCCGCCAAGGCACGCAAGGCCCTTGCCGCCCTTGAATTTCATATAGACGGGGAAAATATGCCCGAGGATGCAGGCCGCTCCCGCAATCTCGGCGGCCAGCGCCAGATCACCGAAGATCAGAGGTGCCAGCAGATAGGCCGCAGTCGCCTTGAGAATGTCGAAAATGGCACTGCCGATGCCGATCGCCTTGCCCATGGTGATGACCGCATTGGAGGCGCCCGCGTTGCCGGAGCCCTTCTTGCGGATGTCAAAGCCGCGCAAGCGACCGATGATATAGGAGGGGTTGATCCCCCCGATCAAATAACCGAACAGAATACACAGAATGCTTTGCAAAGCCAGTGGCATGGGTATCTCTCCTTTTGCTGCAGGTGCTTGATTTATATATTATTGTAACATACAAAAGAGAAAAATACAAGCCCCGATTTTGGTCGATTCTCGATAAGTGCCCAAGGAGGCGTGCTTACCGCATGCTTGCTACCGCGGTGAATTTGCGCAATAACGCCGTGGGACGGTAGGAGAGCTTCGCCGCTCGCAGATTGGCAAGGCCCATGTCGTCTTCCCGATTGACGGTGGTAAGAGAGGGGAAGCTTTCACGCATCAGGCGTACAAATTCCCGATTGATCACAGGGTAGGCGCCGCCGAATGCGGGCAATGCCTTTTCAAAATGGACGCACAGGGTGTCTTGAGTGATCATGCTCCCTGCGGTAAAGGCAACGGGGGAGCCGTCTGCCGTCAGCAGTGCCCCCTGCAGCTCCAACCGTTCAAAGGCGCCAAAGGCGCGCTCTGCCGCGATTCGCTCGTTTTCTACCGAATCGCCCTCGTGCTCGGCCCCCCAGGCCGCAAGAATACTGCGGCAGGTGTCAAAATCGGCGGGAGTCAGCGGGGCAACCGACCATTGATGCGCGGCACTGAAGGCGTTGATGTGATTGCGCTTTCCGTGAAGCTTTTTGCCCGCCAGCGTGGCAAGCGATTCCGCCCCATACAGGTAATCGGCAATGTCTCTTGTTTCGGTGACTTCAAAGGTGTCGGGATAGGCCTCCAGGAGCTCTGTCAGCTCCTGCTCGGTCAGGGCGACCAAGCGCAGGGAGCGCTCGGCGCTCAGCAAGGCATCTATGGCGGGGTGTAGGTCCCCGGTGCCGATGGGGAAGAGATATTGATAATCGCCGATCGCACCGAAGCGAACCGCCACCCGATCCCCCAAAAAGGCGAGGGAGTGATGGTAGAGGTCATTCCACAGATAAAGATTGGAGAAGGCGTGGTCGGCACCGGGAGAAGGAGCCGTCCTTGCGATGGCGGCGTAAGGCTCCTTGTGGATAAGGGAAAGGGGAGTCCAGCAAAGGGTGGGAAGCGCGGTGGGTGTTTTCATAAATGCCTCGGTTTTATTTTTCCTTAAAATAGAGATAGCAGTGGCAGAAGCCTTCAAAGTCGGGGTCTGCGATCTGGGCGCGGAACTCGGCGCACATGCATTTGGTCTCGGGCGTGCGTTCCAGACGGCACGGGCAATAGCCCCCCGTCATCAAAAGGCCTTGTCTGATGGTGGCCACGACTTCACGGTCGGGGTTTTCTTTAATTTTCATATGTTTTTACCGTCCTCACTTGATTTTTGAAATCGTGTTGGTTATAATAAAAGCGACAGACATTGCGAAAGGAGAATTTTTATGTCGGTACAACGTGTAAATGAAAAGATGTTTGAAGAGCTGATCGGGGGAGAGCGCCCGGTTCTGCTTGATTTTTATGCCGATTGGTGCGGTCCTTGCCGCATGCTGGCTCCCGTTGTGGCTGAGATTGCGGAGGAGCACCCCGAGATCACGGTGGGTAAGGTCAATGTGGACGAGGAGAGCGGCCTGGCGGCAAAATTCGGTATCACCTCTATCCCCTTTGTGGCGCTGATCCGCGGCGGGGAAGTGGTGGCCACCTCTCTTGGCTATCGCTCCAAGGGTGATCTGATGGCCGCGCTGGGGCTGTAATATTCAGTATAGCATATTTTTTGAAAAAGTAAAGACCTTGGTTGACAAAGAATAAAGAAAAAGGTATAATAAATATATCGAAATGATAAGGAGGAGCTACCCATGCAGGTTACCAAAGAAAGTATTATCGGCGATGTGCTTGATTATAATGCAGGCACCGCAAAATTTTTCTTCGAGATCGGCATGCATTGCCTCGGCTGCCCCGCTTCCCGCGGTGAGTCGATTGCCGATGCCTGTGCCGTTCACGGCACCGATGCCGACGAGCTGGTCAAGAAACTGAACGAGTTCCTGTCCGCACAATAAGAGAAAAAGCCGGGCGTCGCCCGGCTTTTCTTGCTTTGATTGAAGCCTACAAGCCAAAAGGAGAAACCATGACGGTAAAAGAATTATATGCATATATCGAAAAAAAGGCTCCGAGCTGTCTTTCCGCGGGGTGGGATAACGACGGCATGGCCTGCTGCACCGACGAAAGCCGCTGCGTAAAAAAGGTCCTTATCGCGCTGGATGCCACCGAACGGGTGGTGGAAAAGGCGGTAAGCGGGGGCTTTGACGTATTGCTCACTCACCATCCCCTCCTGTTTAAGGGGGTCAAGGAGCTGACCCCGCGTCTGACCGTTTCGCGCAAGCTGCTGAAGCTGATCGCGGGGGGCGTGACCGCCATGAGCTTTCATACCCGATTGGATGCGGCTGACGGCGGTGTGAATGATGTGTTGGCTACACTGTTTGGCTTGCAGGATGTGCAAAAGGTAGGCCCGGAAGGCGAAGAAATGGCACGGCTCGGCACACTGCCCGCTCCTGTTCCTGCGCGGGATTTTGCACAAACGGTATGCGAAAAATTGAACATTCCCTCGGTTTTGCTGGTTGGAGACCGCACGGTGCGGCGCGTTATGATGCTGGGGGGAGAGGGCGCAGATTTTGTCGGCGCGGCGACAGCCCGCGGCGATGTGGATCTTTTCCTGGCAGGGCGCATCGGCTACCATCGGATGCTGGATGGAGCGGAGGAGGGCCTTGCACTGATCGAGGCGGGGCATTTTGCCACCGAGCGGCCTGTTTGCTATCGCTTGGCCGAGTGGGTCAAGGAAGCGGACCCGGCCATTGAAGTTGAAATTGATACGGAGCCCACCATTAAGCAGGTGAAGGCGCCGGAAGGGAGTATAGAAAAATGACCTATGTAACGGCAGGTATTTACGGCAATTGGGAGAAATACAGCAGACTTTTGCAGCGAATTGATTTAAAGGAGACCGATATCCTTTATGTGATCGGCGATGTGGTCGATTACGGTGAGCAGGGCATGGAGGTGCTGACCGATATGAGCATGCGCGCCAATGTGTATCCTGTGGCGGGAGCCCATGATCTGAGGGCGCTCCGCATGCTGACGGGCTTTGATAAAATGCTGAAGGAGGGTTCAAGCCCCACCCCCGAGTTTGCCGCCGAAATGATGGCCTGGGCAAATGACGGCGGTAAGGTAACGCTGGATGGGTTCCGCGCCCTGGATGCCGACATGCGGGAGGGCGTATTGGATTATTTGTCCGAATTTGCACTGTTTGAAGAGGTAGAGGCAAAGGGAAGGGACTATGTGCTGGTGCATGCGGGGATCGCCGATTTTGATCCCGACATGGCGCTGGATGATTACGAGCCCGAGGATTTCTTTACGCCCGCACCCTACGGCGCCGTGTTTTTTGATGATCGTACCCTGATCGTGGGACATACCCCCACCGAGAGCGGTAAGATCGAGCGGGAGGACGGCATCATTCGGTTGGATTGCGGCGTACGCGAGGGCGGGTCTCTCGGTTGCCTGTGCCTGGAAACGGGAGAGGAATTCTATGCCTGAATTGCAAAAGGGAGCCGAGCTGACACTGGCGGTGACCGATCTGAATAATCTGGGCTGCGGCGTGGCGCACGCACCCGACGGTCGGGTGGTGTTTCTGAACGGTGCCGTGGCAGGGGATACTGTCAGGGCCCTGATTATCAAGGTGAATCAGACCTTTGCCGTGGGCAAGGTGCTGGAGGTGGTATCTCCATCCTCCGACCGTGCCGACGGCTACTGTGCTGTCCCCGCCTCATGCGGCGGGTGTGTCTATCGCAATCTGACCTACGAGAAGGAGCTGGAGCTGAAGCGGAGCTTTGTAGAGCATGCTTTTCGAAAAGCGGGGATCCCTTATGCGGTCGTGGAGCCTGTTCGCACTGCGGGAGAAATAAAAGGTTACCGCAATAAGGCGGAATACCCCATAACGGGTGGCAAAAACGGCCTTTTTGGGGGCTTTTATGCCCAAAAGACCCATCGGGTGATCCCCGCTTTTGATTGCTCTCTGCAGCCGCGCGAATTTGGCGAAATCTTGCATACGTTCTGCGATTTTTATACCCAAATGGGTATTTCCGCCTACGATGAGGAGACAGGAAAAGGCTTGATCCGTCATCTTTATTTGCGTCGCGGCGCAGGAACCGGCGATTTGATGGCTTGCCCCGTGATCAACGGCAAGGAATTGCCTCATGCGGCCGCATTTGTGGAGGTGTTGCTCCAAAAGCACCCCTATGTGACCTCTGTTCTGGTCAACGAAAACACCCGCCGCACCAATGTGGTGCTGGGGGAGCGGTATCATACTCTTTACGGTCAGCCCTACATCGAAGATGTGCTTTGCGGCAAGCGCTTCCGCATTGCACCTGCCTCCTTTTATCAGGTGAATCATGATGCGGCAGAGCTGCTTTATACCTTAGCCGCCGAGCGTACGGAGCTTAACGGAACGGGACTTTTGCTCGATCTTTACTGCGGCTCGGGTACCATAGGCCTGTCAATGGCACAGCGGGCGGGAGAGGTCATCGGTATTGAGATAGTACCTGCCGCGGTGGAGTGCGCCAATATCAATAAAGCGCTGAACGGTATTAAAAATGCATCGTTTTATTGCGGTGATGCCGCAAATGCCGAGGGCCTTCTTGCCCCTGTGGAGCGGGAGCGGGGAGCACTCCATCCCGATGTGGTCATCCTTGACCCGCCCCGTAAGGGTTGTGACGCGCAGCTTCTTGATTTCCTTGCAGAACGTCGCGTCCCGCGTATCGTCTATGTTTCCTGCGGCCCCGATACCCTTGCCAGAGATTGTGCTATCCTTGCAAAACACGGTTACGATATCGGCGTTGTGACGCCGGTGGATTTGTTTCCGCGGACGGGACACGTCGAAAGTGTATGTTTATTGTCCAAACTAAACACGAAGCAACATATCGAGATTAACTTGGATATGGACGAGTTGGATTTGACCGATGCGGAAAAGAAAGCTACCTATCAGGAGATCAAAGATTATGTACTGAAACACAGCGGTTTGAAGGTCAGTAGCTTATATATTGCACAGGTAAAGCAGACGTGCGGTATCATCGAGCGTGAGAACTACAACAAGCCGAAATCTGAGGATGCAAAGCAACCTCAGTGCCCGCCGGATAAAGAAAAAGCAATCAAGGATGCGTTGAAGCATTTCGGAATGATTTAAGGATACTGATAGTGTGCAGTTGACATTGCCCGTTAGAGAAATCTGACGGGCATTCTGTTATTTTTCTGTTGTTCTAAGCAATAATTTTATTAAGAAATACAAAAAATATTGTTTTGGCACGAAATTGGCACATTTTTGGCACAGTATTGGCACACTTTGCCACTTGCGCCGTAAAAGCATATATGTTATAATATGTATAGTGGTACAGTGTCCCACAAACAAAGAAAGGAGATTTATGAAACTTACAAAAGAACAAACACAAGAAATTTTGAAAACCATTGACAAGGTGGAACGGCAAACCGAGGATTTCACCATAACACTCAAAAGAGCACGACGGGCAATCGAAATGAACGATCAATCTGCGACGGAGCTATTATTCACGGCATACGAGCAGAAAGAACGGTCAACGTTGCTATGCCGTGCTCTTCCTATTTACTCCCCCGAGCCTTTGACACGGGAGAAAGTAACGAAAGCATTGACCGATGCCGTCTGCACAAAATGCGGTTACACAACGGAAGGATGGTTCTGCGCGGTCATTCCCGCCCTGCTCCCCAAAAAGAGAAAAAGCTCTACCGACTACATAAGAGAAATTATGTATGCCTCGTTAGAGCGTTTTTTTATGAACAATCCGATGCGGAAGTTTGGGAAATGTACGATTATCTTTCGACACGTGTACGACAGAAACAATCCCAAAAGGGCTTGGCGAGATCACGACAATATCGAGATCAAGACGGTCATAGATACCATTGCGCTATTCGTAATGGAGGATGATTCGCCTCACGTGTGCCAGCACTTCTATTGCAGCGCCGAAGGAGATTGCGACAAAACCGAGGTGTACGTAGTTCCGCAAGAGGAGTTCCTGATGTGGTGTAAAATGCAACCTTTTATCCCCGATGACGGGCTAAAATTGTACGATTCACCACCTCAAAAACAGGTGTAAAAACAGCGATTTTTCGCAAAAAAATTATTACACTTTTTTATAAAACCGAAAAGTCCTTATAATACAAGACTTTTTCGCATATTTAAGAGAGAAAATCCGACGTTGTATCAAACTAAGACGTCGGATTTTTCATTTCAACATTTACTGTTCATGAAAGAAAGGAGATAAACAAATCATGACAAAAACAATGAGAAAAGACAGCCAGCTTTACCGCCTCATCAGCCTATTATCTGTCTGTGGCGAATACCCTGTACGCTCTTTACACCTGCTCGGTAACAAGCGTATGTATCGAAAATTGGTAGATGAGTGTATGCAGCCGATTACCGTTCGCAACCCCGAGACCGCGGAAGCGATCTCGCTTCCGCGGCTCTTCAATCTCTGCGGCAAAGGCAGACTTAAATCG
>JAFTNU010000015.1 GCA_017451735.1 Clostridia bacterium | reverse complement strand
GACACAAATTTGCCTACTCCGAGCTCTACGACCCACGGGCGAAGCTTTTCGAGGTGGTTTTGTACGTGCTTGACGAAGTCAAAGTGTGACTTTACGAGGAGAGCACGAGCAAAAACGCCCGAAAAATGCGATCGTGGGCGAATTCAACTCACTCCCTTGTCCCTATACGGCCTTTCTTTTTTGTTAGCTTTTTTCTTTGTGCCTCCGGTTTCAAAGAAAAAAGCGGCTGAAAGGTCTTGCACCCAAATAGTCTATATAACCCCTCGACCGCTTGCAAAGCTGAGGCGAGGAGCAACGACGCATGGGAGCGCTTTTCAAGCGGTCCAAAAAGAGAAGAACGCCACCGCAAGATGGCGTTCTTCTCTTTTTATTCCTCCGAGGCAATGTCCTCTGCAGCCTCGGCTGCGGGATCGGCGTTTTGCTCGCCCTCGGTCGTCTTTTTTCTGCTTCTGTGGCGGCGCTTTTTGGGGGCAGTCTGTGCCGCCTCGCCGTCCTCACTCGTCACGATTTCTTCGGCCTTTTCCTCGGTCTCCTGTTCGGGCTCAAGGAAGGAAAGATCCTTTTTGGGCTTGCGGGAAAGCTTGATCTCGCCGGTCTCCAAAATATCAAACAGTGCCTTGAGGGGCAGGATCTCAAGCTCCTCCCCTGCGGCGATCCGTTCCTGGAAGATGGCGTAGCGTCCGTCGGTCTCCTCATCGCCATAAGTATACAGCACATCGGCATCGCGGGTGTGAAGCGTATAGCGTCCGCCCGCATCGGTGATCATCTGCACAAGATAGAGCATCTCGTTGAAATGATAACGCTGATAGTTCAAGCTGACGGTCACGGTATGCCCCGATAAGAGGGGGGGGCGGCGCATCTTTTTACGGGGGCGCACCTGCTCCAAAAACTTCACAAACAGCTCGGCATTTTGGGAGCCCTGCTCCATCGTATTGCCGACATTGGTCTCCTCAACAGAGGCCTCGGTCTTCTTTTTGGACTTGCTGCGATGGCGTTTTTTCTTGGTCTCGCCCTCGGGCTTTTTCCAAGCATAATTAATCATACCGTCATGGGTCTCACCGCCGCAATCGGGGAACATCTCCATCACACCCGGCAGATCGGTGTTGTGGAAGGCGGCAATGGCCTTCATGATCCGCATGGTGTTAAAGGCATCCTCGTCACTGCGGTGCATATTCTCGGGCTCCTCGCCGTACCAGGAAAGCACCGAATCCTCCAGATTCTTGGCTGTATTGTTGACGGGCTGACGGGCATAAAGCTGTTGCACGTCGTAGAACCGATAGGTATACGGTGCCAGACCGTAACGCTTGCAATCGTCGTGCAGGAAGTGGACGTCATTGGTCACCGCATAACCGATGACCATAACGTCGGGATCCTCAAACATTTCCTTAAAGCGATCGTAAAAATCAGGGAACGGGGGCTGATCCTTAAAGATCTCGCGGGGATATGCCATCATCTTCTTGGCAACGTACCAGTCAAAGCGATCTCTGGGGTTGATCAGCACATCCTCTTTTTCGTGGAGGATGTTGAACTTTTCATCGGTGATCAGGTATCCAAGGCTGAAGATCTTGGCACAATTGTTATAGCAGTTGGCGCACTCGATATCAAAAAACAAATACTTCATCGGGTGGCAATTCTCACTTTACAAAATCCATAATATCCAGCTTCATCATGGGCATCAGACGGGTCAGCAAGATACGGTAACGCATGTAGGAATGGTACTTCAGTGCCTTCTCCAGCAGCTCGGGAGATACGTGTACGTCGGCGGGCTCGGTGGCGGCGCCTGCGGCCTTCATCATCTTCATGAGAGCCTCGTCGGTGGGCAGAACCTCCTTGATGATGGCACGTACCTGGGGCCAGATGGCCTTGAGGCGAGCGGGATCCACCTTGTCCATGATGGAGGGCTGGTTCAGCTTCATCAGCTCGGCGTGCTGAGTCTCGTCAAAGGCAGCCTTCACGTCATCCCAATCGGTAACCTCCACCACAGGATCAATGTCGGTCACGCGATCGGCAATGTTGTGGTAAATACGGTTGATCAGCACAGTGGCAACGCCGACCTTTTTGCCGTGGAACTCGGGCCAGATGCCGCGTGCCAGCTTGTAGCACTCCAGATAGTGAGAAACCACGTGCTCGGCGCCCGAAGCGGGGCGGGAGCTCTTGGCCAGCTTCATACCAAGACCGGAAAGAATCAGGCCCTCCATAATGGAGCCTGCAGCCTCCTCATCCTCGCCGGACACCTTGTCGGCAAGGTCAACCACCTTCTGCACGCCCTGCATGGTGATGTCTGCAACGGCGGGGCAGTAATACTCGTCGATGAGCAGATTGGCAATGCGCCAGTCGGCAATGCCGATGTACTTGGCCACCATGTCGCCAAAGCCTGCGGCCTTCAGCTCCAGAGGTGCCTTGGCCAGAATCTTGGTGTCAGCCAGAATCACGGAGGGCTGCTCCACGAAGAAGGAGTTCTTGAAATTGTTCTCAATGATGGGCGCGGTGTCGGAAGCAAAGCCGTCCATGGAAGGAGCGGTTGCGAAAATGCAGAACTTTTTGCCGGTGCGGAAGGAAGCCACACGGCAGATGTCGTTGATGGAACCGGTGCCAACGGCAATGATGCCGTCCACGTCGGCGGTCAGTGCCTCGACCTCGCGGACCTGCTCGATCTTGGCGTACATCATATTGGCGTAGATCAGCTTCTTGACCTCAAAGCCTGCCTCGGTGAGGCTCTCCAGCACGCCGTCGGCGGCCTTCATGGCGTTGTCGTCGGAGACCACCAGCACCTTTTTGGGGAAGTTCTCCTCGCAAAGGATCTTGCCGGTCTTGGCAGTGAGGCCGCTTTCGATCTCAACGCGTTCGGTCACAAAGGTATGCTGCTTGCCGCAGGGGCAATTTTCAAGGGAATGCAAAATCTTTTTCAAATCCATGGAGTTATACCTCTCATTTCATAAATTTTCAACATCTTTTATTATACCGCTTTATGAGAGGATTGTCAAGCCAAATGACCCATCCCGTCACATTTTTCTTGCTTTTTTGTCGATATACTGCTATAATAAAAGCAATACCCTAACGAAAGGATCCTCGCTATGCAATTCGACCTTCAAAAATCCGCCGCCCAAAAGCTACTGATCGTTGCCCACCGCGGCGTTTGGGGGGGCAACATCCCTTGCAACACCATCCCCGCCTATGAAACCGCTCTTGCGCAGGGAGCCGATATGATCGAGATCGACGTGGACTTTACCGCCGACGGCAAGCTGATCGTGTTCCACCCCGGCATGGAGCGTCCCTTTCTCGGCTTTGGCGAATCACTCCACCGTATGCCCTGGGATTTTGTACGCCAGCTCCGCTATCTGAACATTGACGGCACCCCCACACAGTTTGGCATCGAGACCCTGGATGACGTGTTGGAACGCTTCAAGGACAGATGCTATATCAACGTGGATAAATTCTGGCAAAAGCCCAAGGAGATCTCCGATGCCATCCGCGCCCACGGTATGACCGAGCAAATGCTGGTCAAGACTGCACCCCAGGCAAAATATCTGGACATTGTTGAGGAGTTCTGTGCCGATATGCCCTATATGGCCATTGTGAAAAAGCCTGAGGAAATGGAGATCGCGCGGTCACGAAAGCTGCGGTATGTCGGCACGGAAGTGCTGTTCAACGAGGATTGCTCCCCCTTTGCCGACCCTGCTTTTATAGAAGCGCAACACCGTGAAGGATTGCTTGTCTGGTGCAACGCCATCGTTTACAACTATCGCTCGGTGCTGGCAGGCGGTCACTCCGACGACCGTGCCGTGTTGGGTGACCCCGAGGGCAGTTGGGGTTGGATCGCCGACCGCGGCTATGACCTGATGCAGACCGACCGCGTACTGGAATCGGTACTGTTTCTGAATAAGACCGGCCGCCGCCAGCGAGGTTGATGCCATGCTGAAAAAAGTACGTGTACAGATCACAACCGAGCGCTATGAGATCAAGGGCTCTCTGTTTGACACCCCCATAGGCACACTGATACCCGAAAAGGATCCGCCCCCCGCCGAGGATGACGTGGAAAAGATGGAAATGACCATGGATGCCTCCTACCACGATGACGGCACCCGTGTGTGCATTCGCTATAAGGAAAGCGAGCTCACGGGTATGGAGGGCTCCACCACCTCGGTCTCCTTTCAGAAAAGCGATCCCGGTGTGATCTCCATGCTACGAGACGGCGCGGTCAAAACCGCCCTGATCTTTGAGCAACACCAACGGCATCTTTGCGTTTACCAAACGCAGATCATGCCCTTTGAGGTAGGTGTTTACACCAAAAAGGTGCATAACGGTATCGAAAAAGACGGTATTCTCCAAATGAACTACACCGTGGAGATCCGCGGCGCTCAGGCCGAATACACCAAGTTCCAAATGAAGATCTTGCCCTACTTCGACAAGCCCGCACATGTCTAAAGAATAATGATCCACCCGTCAAACGGGTGGTATTGCAGATGCGGGCAAAGCCCTAATACTACTGGCGGCGCACAAGTGCGCTTTTTGTTGGCCTGACAGCCATGCAATTATTACGTAAACCCGCTTGAGTGGGACTTAACCAAAGCCTCCCTTGTGTAAAGGGAGGTGTCACGGTGCGCCGTGACGGAGGGATTGTATAAAGCAAAATTCTACCGAAAAACAATCCCTCAGCCGCCTTCGGCGTCAGCTCCCTTTACACAAGGGAGCCTTT
>JAFTNU010000014.1 GCA_017451735.1 Clostridia bacterium | reverse complement strand
AGTATGAAAAGAAAAATGAAATTGTTATCAATCCTTCTATGCGCCTTGATGCTCACGCTGACCGTTTTCGGCGGCGTGAGTGCATCGGCAGCATCTCCCGTAGGCGGTAGTGACGGTACATATTCTGTTCCCGTTAACCTTGACGGACTTACGATGGGAGCTGATAACTTTTCCTCAACGGCAACGGTTGAGAAAAGCGGAGATTTCTATTATATGTCCTTTGGTCATTCATCGAGCATCAGTAATATGAAGCTCGTCAGCGGCAATAAGGTGAATGGATATACTTCGAGAATCGAAGACGGTTGGACGATCTATACCTACACTTTGAGTGCTTCAAGATTGCAGGGAAACCTCTCCTTTACCGCTTTTATCACAGCAATGGATAAGGAGGTCAGCTTCTCCATCTCTCTAAATCTCGCAGGAGCAACCAAAACAAGCGACAGTATCCGCGATCTCGGTGAACGTCCTGCGGAGTTTGTTCCCGTATTTACGATGGAGGGCGAAGGAAACTATCAGGTATCTGTCGGATCGGTGTTTGCCGTACCGGAAGCAAACGCGGTTCTTGGTTCTGAAGCGTGTGACGTGTCCGTATCCGCTTACTATTTCCGAGAAGGAGTAAAAGAGCCCGTTGAGATCACGGACAACCGCTTTACACTCTTCGAGGTCGGTGAATATCACCTCATCTACAAAGCTACACACGCAAGCTATAAGACGGAGCTTGGCAACGATACCTACACCGAGCTTGATTTTACCATGACCTCGGTAGCAGGCGGCAGTCAGCTCGCAAAGGTAGAGGACGAAAAAGGCATTCTTCCCGAAGATACCGCTATTATGGCGAGATACATCACAGGCGGTACGGTGTTTGATGCAGCAAGCGAAAAAATGGCATCCATTGCCGATAACTTTGAAGTGTTTAGTGTATCTCTCACGGATGCAAACGGCTCTGCCGTCTCGCCTGCGGAGAACGTGAAGATCTACCTCAAAGCAAAATCGACCTTTGACCGCAACAAAATCGTGGTTTACGCCATGAACGAGGACGGTTCACTTACCGAAATTGCTTGTGACGGATACGGTAAATACGTGGTGTTTGAAACGACACACACGGGCAATTTCATTGTCTGTGTTCCCGGCGTTGCCTTTGTAATGCCTATGTGGGGTTACGCGCTTATCTGTGTCGGAGCGGTCGTTCTGATTGCGGGCGGCATTGCAGCAATCGTGATTATAAAGAAGCGTAAAAACAAAAATCAAAATAAGGGCAACGATACCACCGAAAACGAGTAATCTCATTTCCGGCGATAAAGCTGACGGCGGTGGACTTTCGATGTTCACCGCCGTTTTGCCCATAAAACATTAAATTTTATGAGGAGGCAATATGAGGCACAAAGAATCGGAAGAAATGTATCTTGAAACAATACTGCTTCTTCAAAAGAAAAACGGATATGCTCGTTGCGTGGACATTGCGACGAAGCTTGGCTATTCAAAGGCGAGTGTTTCTCGTGCAATGAAACTGCTTTCAAGTAAGAACTATATTACGCTTGGAAAGCACAGCGAGGTTCTGCTAACCGATATTGGACAAGCACAGGCAGAAAAGGTTTATGAAACGCATCGCATTATTATGGATTTATTGATGCTGCTTGGAGCCGACAAAACACTTGCTGAAGAAAATGCCTGCCGTATTGAGCACGTGATCTCTGATGAACTGTTGAAGCTTATTAAGAAACACTTGACGAATATTAAACCCTGTTGATAACGAATTTAATTGAATAATTCAAACTATAAAGAGCCCGCAACGAAAGTTACAGACCCTTTACAAGCGATAAGGCGGGCGTAAGTAAGATTACGCTCGCCTATTTTTGCAGTAAGACGATGGGCTTCTGATTTGTTACGACAGGCGTAAATCTTTTTTGCTTACAAACGGAGCTTGCGGAACTCTCGGGTTCCTTACAAACGCTTGATGTGAAAATGTTAAGAACCGGCGACTAAAGCGAGTCATCACTTTTTTTATTTGGCAAATCGAATAACGCACTTTGAATGCGGAATTTTCACCGCAAACAAGGTGCGTTTTTTAATTTTTTTTGAACATTTCAACTTTTTGCAGAAAAACGCTACCCTCGAGTGTGTTTATTAGGTGAAGGGAGAAAAACTGTCCTTTATCTAATTGAATAGCCCCAGCCGAGAGTTATACAGGCGTTATGGATAGTTCCGCGATGATATGAGCGAGCCCCTAACTGAAAGTGTACACAGTACCGCCTGACATACTTGGTCGAAAGGCGAGCAAAGGAAATGGCTCGGTGTGGCGGCGCAAAACTGTAATAGCGGAGTTATTAACAAAAGAAATTATCAAAAAGAAGGGAGGATTGATTTGATAAGAGAAAAAAGCGAAATTTACGATAAGCAAACCGAAGATTATTTAATTGTTCTAAGGGCATATACATATCGTCACAGCAAAGCTCGGGAGGTACGCCTTTATAGATAACAGAAAAAAGGATGAATGGAGCGGCTTTGCTGATTTATTGGCAAACTTAATTGAAAAATATGCGGCGGTTCTTGATGTTGAAAATCTCCCCGAGCCGCAGATCTGTTTGGACAACGAGAAAAAAGACAATGAAAATAATTCCAAACTTTTTGAGGAATCTATTGAAAATCTCGATATTATATGATATAATATACGTGTGATGAGTGTCCAAACCTATTCTGAAAGCAATTTCAGATTGAATGTTATAGTGGTGTTGCATACGGTGGCACTAATGAGGATGACGATATGAAAAAAGACAAGATAAAAGTATATATTTACACGAGAGTATCCACCACGGTACAAGTGGATGGATACTCTTTGGATGCTCAAAAAGCCAGAATGAAAGCGTTTGCCGAGTTTAACGACTATGAAATTGTCGGCGAGTATGAGGATGCCGGTAAATCCGGTAAGTCCATCGAGGGAAGATTAGAGTTCAACAGTATGATGGAGGACATCAAATCCGGCAAGGACGGTGTTTCATATGTGTTGGTATTCAAGCTTTCCCGTTTTGGCAGAAATGCGGCAGATGTGTTGTCCACCTTGCAGGTAATGCAAGATTTTGGTGTCAATCTGATTTGTGTTGAGGACGGTATCGATTCCTCAAAGGATGCAGGAAAGTTGATGATCTCCGTTCTGTCAGCAGTCGCTGAGATTGAGCGTGAAAACATTCGTGTTCAGACGATGGAGGGCAGAATACAGAAAGCTCGCGAGGGAAAATGGAATGGAGGCTTTGCCCCCTACGGATACACGCTTGAAAAAGGCAATCTGTTCGTAAATGAGGAAGAAGCCGAGGCAATTCGTATCATCTTTGACAAGTATGTGCATACCGACATGGGTGCAAACGGACTCGCCCGATACCTTGCCAATCACGGAATCGGCAAAATTCAACGGCAGAACGGAAAAAATCCTCTGTTTGATGCGGCTCTTATTCGCAGGATATTGAAAAATCCTGTTTACTGTGGTAAAATAGCCTATGGTAGACGCAGAACGGAAAAGGTGCACGGTACAAGAAATGACTATCGCCTTGTAGAACAGGACGATTACTTGTTGGTCGATGGTCTGCATGAAGCCCTTGTTTCCGAAGAACTCTGGCATGAGGCACAAGTAAAGCTTCTTGCGCAAGCAAAAAAATACGAGAAGGTTAATCGCGGTAAAGATAATAAAGTTCATCTGTTGACCGGTTTACTCAAATGTCCGATTTGCGGAGCAGGTATGTATGGAAACAAGAGTGTCAAACACAAACCAGATGGCACAAAATATAAGGACTTCTATTACTATGGCTGCAAACACCGTACAATGACGCGTGGGCATAAATGTGATTATAAGAAGCAAATTCATGAAGAGCTTTTGGAAACTGCTGTGGCAGAGGTTATCACAAAGTTAGTCAGCAACCCGCGGTTTGCATCGTTGATGCAACAAAAAATCAGCATGAAGGTGGACACCGCTGCTATCGAACAAGAGATTGCAAACTACGAAAAGCAACTCCGCCAGTGTTATTCCATCAAGTCAAGACTCTTTGAAGAAATTGACACACTCGATCCCGATGATAAACACTACATCAAACGTAAGGCAGACCTTGATGATCGCCTTTACAAGATGTATGATAAAATTGAGGATACGGAGTCATTGCTAATTGAAGCCAGAGCAAAGAAAACGGTAATCGAAGCTGAAAAGCTGACAGCCGATAATATCTACAAGGTATTGATTTACTTTGACAGACTGTACGCTGTGATGGATGATGCGGAACGCCGACAGCTCATGGAATCGCTGATCTCCGAAATCCATATTTTTGAAGAACGAAAACCGAACGGACAGTGGCTGAAATCCATCAAATTCAAGCTACCGATCATAGAGGAAGATATGAAAATAGGTTTGGACAACGATACACACATCGAGTCCGTCGTGCGTCTCACGCGACGAGATTCGAATTAGGTTTGCCTGACGGCAAAATGATATGCCTTCGGCAATGATATCGCTTGCGCGAATTATATTTCGCTTGCGCGAAAATTAAAGGAACGGGCAAACCTATATCATTTGGCGTAGCCAATATCATTTATGCGGAGCATAATATCATTTGCGGCTCGCCGCAACATTGGAATCCGTCGTTAGTCTCACAAAACAATAACCGCCACCGTAGGGGCGAACTGCGTTCGCCCGAAAAGAAAATTTTCGCTCAATTATGCGGGCGAACACAGTTCGCCCCTACGAGTACAGTGTTCAAGATCAAAAAAGCCCTGATTTTGCACAGGGACAAATGTTACTTTTTAGCGCAACTCAAAAGTTCATTTTATAGCGGTATCTTTAACATACAGAGAGGAATAACTATGATCTACATAAAAATTTACCTTGACAAAGACGAAAACGGCGAGGATATGCTCGTTTTCGATTCCGCGAAGGAAGATGGTGACAGCCATAGTTTTTTCAAAGTGGCGTGCAAAAAACACTTCACCTTCCCTATCGAGTACGATCTTTTTGAGAATATGACCTCTGTGATCGGCGTAGAACAGGTTGCCATAAGTGCCGAAGCAAAAGCTTTTTTCCTTTCTCTTTTAGAAGACAATAATTTCTGCCAAAAAATGTCCTACGGCAATGACAGCGATTTTGAAATGCACGGCTGTTGCCAGAGCCGGTACGGCTGGGAAAGCGGCGACTTCGCCTTCTGCCCACCCAAAATTAATGCAGGTGAAACACGCAAAACGCTGCGAGCGGGTGAGAATTTCACAATAGACTGGATTTTTTCAACAACGCCGCTTGAATATATGACTCCTTGTGATAACGAGATACTCAAAAGCCTGGACCTTCCCGCAGACGAAAAGCCCCTGCTTGACGCTTACTATGCAAAAATGCGCGAGAGAGGCGAGGAACTCGGGTGCGATGAGGACACCATACGCAAAACTCCGCTTCGCTATCTGACAGAAGATCAGAAGGAAGTGCTAAGGGCGGAGTATCGCAGACTGGCATCAAGCTACGATAAGCAGGAATGGAACGAGAGCCGAGATTACGACCACGCCGCTATGCTTGAAGATAAGATACGCGAAGCTATAATTAAAAAATATGGGAAGTTTATCGGCGATTGACAAAGCAATCAAATAAATAGGCAAGTCGCAATTCAAAAAGACGGGAAAAGAAACAGTAAATATACCTTTTGGAGTCTTGACACATGTAGAGTCTGTCGTGTGTCTCACACGACGACTCGACAATGAATTGCGCGGGCGCATGAATTGAGTGCGTTGCACTCATGAATTGGCTTCGCCATGAATTGCGCCTGCGGGCGCATAAGGTTGGGCGCGCAATTCAATTCATGGAGCGCGATAGCGCGAGAAATCATGATGCGAGCTTGCGAGCATCAATTCATGACACGAAGTGTCAAATCATTAAAAAATGAGGACTTACGATGAAAGAAAATTTTCTTGTCGAGTTATCGAAGCACTTTGCGGTTGATATCGTCAATCTTTGCACTGATATAAAAGAAAACAGAAAAAGCAATGTGCTATTAAACCAAGTTTTGCGCAGCGGTACCAGCATTGGTGCAAATATTCACGAAGCAAACTATGCCGCAAGCAAGGCAGACTTTATCAATAAATTTCAAATTGCACTGAAAGAGTGTTATGATTTCGAGCAAAACTTGAAAGTCCATTTTACAGCAGCTATGGTTAACATATCGAGGGGAGAACTCACATAAATGCAATATTTAGAGAATTGTGTAAAAAAGTTGATTGAGGATAAAACCGTTGAGAATATCATCGTCAGGGTAGGGCGAAAGGATGACGTTATTTTTGAAATTAAGAACTCTGCGCAGAGCAGGGTGCTTACCGATCAGACGTTGTTTGATATGGCATCGGTAACTAAAATCGTTGTGACAACCTCATTGGCACTGATTGCGATTGATAAAGGGATGCTTTCTCCATCCGATTTTGTAGGCAAATTCTTTTCCGTACCGGAGGACAAGAAAAATCTTACGGTAAGGCATTTGTTGACCCATACGATGGGAATAGGGCACAAGTCGCTCCTTGGGAGTAATGGTGTATATGATGACATTCAAGAATACATATTGGATATTCCGTCAGATATTCCGATAGGTACAAATGTACGATATAGCTGTCCCGGATTTATCTTGCTTGGCCGTATATTGGAAACTATTTTTCAAAAAAGGCTTGATGCGGCATTTTATGCATACGTTGCAATGCCTTTGGGAATGAATTCATCCGTTTTTTTGCCGGAGAGGGCAAAAGATATTGTAAATGCCAATTTGTACGAAGACGAAAAGGGAATTGTCAATGATTATAATTGCCGTTATCTTGGCGGAGTTTGCGGTAATGCGGGCTTGTTCTCGAATCTTGCGGATATGACAATGTACGCAAAATTATTGCTCGCATACGGTGCTCCGCTGTTTTCCAAGCATACTTTTGAATTAGCTACGCAAAATCAAACCGAAAGCATGGACGAAGCGCGCGGATTGGGTTATCTGTACGTTGATGACCGTTATTTACAAACGGGAGGGCTCTTCCCGACGGGAAGCATTGGTCATTGCGGTCACACGGGTCAATCGGTATTTGTCGATCCCAAGAGCGGGTTATATGTAATCATTCTATCTGATGCTACCGCAAGCACGGTCAAAAAACACGGCAAAGAAAAATATTGTGATGTAATTCAAATGCGCCACGATATTCATGCTGCAATCAGGGCAGATCTGAATTGATGTCGAAAATATACCTTAAAATGATGGGACAAATTCATTTACAGCAGTCATGGTTAACATATCTAAGAAAAGCAAGGGCGGAAACAAATATGGATGGAATGAGTATTATGCCAAACATAAAATATTATGAAGACTTACAGAATCATTTTTTACTAGCACATGAAAAACATACTGAATTTTTTGTTATGTACATTCCCGAGACAAAGCAATGGAAAGATTGTCATATTTCTTTCTCAAACTTTCAGCATGATTATGAATATAAAGAAATCAGTAAAGAAGAAATGATTCAAAAAACCGAAGGAGTTCTTCCCGAATCAAAGTTTAAAGAATATTTGGCAATGGTCCGTAGCAATATGAGTTCTTCCTGAATGAATGTTAAACGATAGATAGATCCAAGATGATGGTTACATTCTTGGGGGTGTTGCCCCGTTCGTATCCCTTGTAAAAGAAAAAGAGGATGAAAAATGATGGAATACAGAGCAGACTATACCTATATGGCATCAAAGGATACAAGGCTTTTTACGGTGATCCTGCTTCCGAATGGTAAGGACCGGTTTCCTTGTGTCGTCATCAGAACACCATACGTTGATGCCCTGGAGGCGCTAACCGAGGAAGAGATCTGCGCGCAATACTTGAAAGAGAATATAAAATGGCTGGAGCACGGCTACGCGGTGGTGATCCAGCATTGCCGGGGCAGGGGTAAGAGCGATGGCGATTGCATTCCCTATATCAACGAACGTGACGACAGCCGCGCGCTCTATGCGTGGATTCGCAAGCAATCGTTTTATAACGGGGAATTGTTTTTAAAGGGCGGCAGCTATCTGACAAGCGTGCATTATTGCGCCGCGCCCTTTGATGATGATATCAAGGGTGCGATATTCGGTATTCAGGATAGCGAGCGGTATCATATTTGCTACCGCAACGGCTTTTTGAAAAAAGGCTTACACGGCAACTGGTATGTTGGCATGTATAAGGCAAAATCCAAGATGAAAAAGCATTATACCTACGGTAGCTTTGAAACCTTGCCCTTAAGTGCTTTTACAAAAACGGTATTTGGCGAGTCGGTGCCGGATTTTGACGAGATGCTTCGCTCCCCTCATCCCACAGATGCCTTTTGGAACACCCACGCCGGCGGTGCGGACGCCAGAGGTGCTACGGACCGCATTCGGTTTCCCGCTTTGTTTACGACGGGGTTCTATGATATTTACACGGGCGGCATTTTTGATATGTGGAATCAAATGAGTGCCGAGAGCCGAAAGCGCTCTGCGCTTGTGGTCTCTCCTTACGATCACGGCGATCGCTGTGATGAAGCAACGGGAATTGCTTTTCCGCGCGGAAAAAGGAGCGAGCGGTTCGGTGCAGACTATGAGATAGAATGGTTCGAGCATATTCGCAAAAACACCGAAGCCCCCTTTGAAAAGGGAAAGGTTACCTATTATAATCTGTTTGAAAACCGTTGGAATACCGATGATTTTAAACCGTCCGGGGCTACCGCTTCCTTGCCGCTCGGGTGCGAAGAAATCACATATACATACAACCCCTTCGATCCTCCTCGCTTTAAGGGCGGGCTTTCCTGTAATTTCGGCGGAAGTGTGTTTCAGGACAAGCCCAATTCACGGCACGATATCATATCGGTGTATACCGCGCCCTTTGAAAATGATACCTTTGTCAAGGGAAAGATGGCGGCAACCCTTCGTGTACGTTCTGATTGTGAGGATACCTGCTTTTACGTTCGTGTCAGTATCGAAAAGGAGCGCGGAGACTTTGGTCTGCGTGACGATATCACCTCGCTTTGTTATCAGCTGGGTGATTACGTACCGAATACGGCGGTTGATTTGAATTTCAGTTTTGATGAGCACGCATTTCTCATCAAAAAGGGTGAGCGCTTACGCATCGATATTGCGTCTGCCGACGCCGACCATTATGTGCGGCACACCAATCAAAAAGGCCTTTACAGCGAGCAAACGGAAGCAAAAATAGCGCATAATACCGTGTTTTTGCAGGATTCCGCTCTCGTTTTGCCGATTTGGCGGCGCTAAAGCAGTCTAACGGAAACCGATCATCAATCGTTCTATGGAGGAGAGTGAGTATGGAGATTTTAACAAACAATACGTATGACATCGCGGTCTGCGGCGGCGGATTTGCGGGCGTTTCGGCGGCTCTGGCTGCGGCCAGAGCCGGCAAGCGGGTGGTCCTGCTTGAAAAGCAGTATATGCTGGGCGGCCTTGGAACCGCCGGGCTTGTGACCATCTATCTGCCGTTGTGCGACGGCTACGGGCATCAGGTTTCTTTTGGTATTGCCGAGGAGCTGCTGAGGCTGTCCGTTACCTATGGTGCCGAGGCACGCTATCCCGAGAACTGGCTGGATGGGGTAGGAACCCGCACCGAAAAGGACAAGCGCTATATGGTTCAGTACAATGCCCAGCTTTGCGCCATCCTGATGGAGCAGCTGCTCTTGAAAGAGGGTGTTGACATTCTTTACGGCAGCTATGCCGTGGATGTGGTCATGGAGGGGCAAAGGATCAGAAGCGTGATGGTGGAGAACAAGTCCGGCCGTACGGCCTACGGTGTTTCCTGTGTAGTGGATGCCACCGGCGATTGCGATATCGCCAAATTTGCGGGAGCCCCCACCGAGACCTTCAAGCAGGGCAATGTCCTGGCCGCCTGGTATTACTATGATGACGGGAACGGCTATGCGTTAAAGCAATTGGGGGCCTCGGATACCCCCGAGGAGGAGCGGAAGGGCGCCGCCCCCAAGCTGCTGGTCAACAGACGTTTTACGGGGCTTGACGGCAAGGAGCTTTCCGAAATGGTCTGTCTTTCCCATCGGACCACGTTGGAGCATTGGCTGAAAAAGCGGGAAGAAAACAAGGATGCGGTCATTGCGACCATCGCCACCACGCCGCAGATCCGCATGACGCGGAAGCTCGTGGGCGAATACACACTTGCCTATGGAGAGGAGCACACCTATTTTGAGGATTCCGTGGGGATGGTCTCCAACTGGAAAAAGCGCGGGCCCGTCTGGGAGGTGCCCTTCGGCACGCTATATAGCAAAGAGGTCAAGAACCTGATCGTGGCGGGCAGATGTACATCGGTGGACGAGACGCTGTGGGATGTGATGCGCGTGATCCCTTGCTGTGCGGTGACAGGGCAGGCGGCAGGTACGGCGGCAGCCATGACCGATGATTTTTCGACTCTTGATGTGAGGGCTCTGCAGGCCGAGCTGCAAAAAAATCGCGTGGTTTTGCATGAGAGGGATCTTCTTGATCTATAAAAATATACGAAAGGGATGGTTGAAATGAATAAAAAGCTGACCGTGATTGACAGCCGCGGCGAGGTGCTGTCCTGCGTGCTTTCGCCTGCGCGAAGCTATGAGGAGCAGCTGGACGAGCTGTTCAAATTTGGCAAAAGCGGTGGTCACCATGTCTCCTTTGACGGCAGGAGCGTTAAGGCAGTGGATTGCTTTTGCCAGGAGACGTTGTCGGATTTTCCCGTCCTCTCCCTTGAGGATTGCGACGAGGAGGTGCGGCTTTCCTGGTGTCGGGAGGAAAAGAGACGCGGCCCGATCCAGGATCTGCATTCCCATACCTATTACTCCTTTTGCGGCAAGGACCGTCCCGAGGCCATCGTAGAGGCCGCCATTGCGGGCGGGGTGGAGCTGTTTGGTATTTGCGACCACAATTACGGCGTGGGCTTTGGCAGAAAGGATGCTTACAAGGCGCCCGTCGACACGGTGCCGCTCACCTACGGCAAACACGCCTTGCGGCGGTATTTTGATCACATAGATCTGATTCGTGAAAAATATGCCGATCGCATCCGTATCCTGCGGGGCATCGAGGTGGCCACCGACGCGGCTATAGGCAAGGTCATTTTGCCCGAGGATGCCGATATTTCCTTTTTTGACTATTGCCTGATCGAGCATCTGGATCACGAAAGCTCCAATACGTCCGGGGATTTATTTGCTTTTGCCGAGCGGTGCGGCTGCCACCGCGTGGGGGTCGCCCACACCGACCTTTTTGCTTTCATTGGGCAGAAGGGGGAGGATCCTTATCGCTATTTCAAGCGCATGGCGGAGTGCAACATCTTCTGGGAGATGAATGTCAGCTATGACAGCATTCACAAATACCGTGAGCATCCCTATATGCTCCGCTTCTTTGAGGATGCGGAGCAACAGGCCATTGTCAGAGAATCGGGTGTCCGAGTCAGTGTTGGCTTTGACGGGCATCGGGTGGAGGATTACCGCCCCGATCGGGTGGTGGCGGCCTGCCATCGCCTGACGGCTATGGGCATCAAGCTGGCCTTTGAGGAATGAGAAGAGAGCTTCCCGTGCCAACGCTTTGCGAGTGTCGTCCGGCCAAGCGATATAACACCTATGACCCCGCCCGGCCGGGCGAAAATAATACGAAAAAGAAGGAAAGATCATGCTCATCGATTTACACGCCCATTCATCGGGTATCAGCCCCTGCTGTTGTATCGCCGTTCCCGAGGTTCTGCGCGAGGCGAAACGGGTCGGCCTTGACGGCATCGTGCTGACCAATCATTATCAGAAATCTTCTGTGAAGAATGGAGATGCCGTGGACTTTGCCCGGCGCTATCTGGAGGAGTATCATACCGCTGTCCGTTTGGGAGAGAGGATTGGTTGTAAGACCCTTTTCGGCATCGAGGTTACGGCGGAGCGCTATCATTTGGTGCACTTGCTGATCTACGGTGTGGACGAGGACTTTGTGCTGGAGCACCCCACGATGTTCGATTACACTCTGGAGGAGCTCTACCGCTTGGTCAAGGCCCGCGGCGGATGCCTGGTACAGGCTCATCCCTTCCGCCGCGTGGATTCCCTGATGGATGTGAAGTGGATGGACGGCATCGAGATCAGCTGCCATCCGAAATATGAGAGCACGCATTTGGAAAAAATCGCAAAAATTGCGACACGTTGGGGGAAAATCCTGACCTGTGGCGGTGATTATCATGCGGATACGCCATATCGCCCCCGTTGCGGCATGTATTTGCCCGATGAGGTAAGGGATACCTATGATCTGGCGCGCTTCTTGCTTTCTGCCCCTTCGGTGGAGCTGTGCGTGCATGAAATCGGGCAGGAGGCGCCCCATCGGGTGACCTTCGCACGCGGGGAAGGGATCACGCAATGAAGCGGACGCCCATAACCCTCGAGATCGGCACATTTCCCACCCCGTTTCGCCCTCTTTTGCAGGGAGCTCCTCTGTATGACAGCAGCTGCTCCCGGGAGGCGCGAGTGATCTTGATTGATCGTGACGCGGGCTACTATCTCAAGTCCGCTCCTGTCGGCTCCTTGCTTACGGAAGCGGAAATGACACGCTTTTTTCACGGCAAGGGACTTGGTGCCGAGGTATTGCGCTATCTTCCCGACGAAGACGGACATGACTGGCTCCTGACAACACGAGTCCCGGGGGAGGACTGCACCCACGCGCAGTATCTGGAGGAGCCGGAACGACTTTGCAAGCTGATGGGCGAACTTCTCCGTGGCTTGCATGAAACCGATTTTACGGGATGTCCCGTACCCGATCGCATGAGCGCGTATCTTGCTACCGTGGATCGCAACTACCATTCCGGGATCTTTCATCCCTCCTATTTGCCGGAGCATCTGCGCGGTATGACCGCCGACGATGCCAAACGGCTGGTGGATGAGAACCGCAGTCGGCTGAGGACCGATGCTTTGCTGCACGGAGACTACTGCCTGCCCAATATCATGCTGAACGGGTGGCGTTTTTCCGGATTTATCGATCTGGACGGCGGCGGTGTGGGCGACCGTCATATTGACTTGTTCTGGGGGGCCTGGTCCTTGACCTATAATCTCAAAAGCCCCACATACGGTGCGCGTTTTCTCGATGCATACGGCCGTGACAGCGTGCAAAGCGAGCTGTTGGATGTGATTGCTGCGGCTGAGACCTTTGGATAAGGAGATAAATGACATGTTCAATGGAAAAATGAAGGCGATGACCTTCAGCTATGATGACGGCGTGACCCAGGACAGACGCTTGGTCGGCATCTTTAACAAATACGGATTGAAGGCCACCTTCAACCTCAATTCGGGCCTGCTCGGGCTGCCGGGAGAACTGGTGCGTGACGGAGTCCGCATCGATCACAACAAGGTATCGCCCGATGAGGTGCGTACGCTGTATCAGGGGCATGAGGTGGCCGCCCATACCTTGACTCACCCCACCCTGACGCGGATTGCAGACGATGCCGAGATCGTGCGGCAGGTGGAGGAGGACCGTTTGGCTCTTTCCGACTTAGTGGGCTACAAGGTGGTGGGCTTTGCCTATCCGGGGGGCGGTGTGAATCACAACCAACGGGTGGCGGAGCTGATCCGTTGCCATACGGGGGTTCGCTATTGCCGTACCACCGATGCGGAGCGTAGCTTTGACCTGCAGGACAATTTGTGGCAGTTCCGCCCTACAGTTTACCACCATACGGACATGGATGAAATGTTCCGATTGGGGGAGCGATTCCTGCACTTGAAGGCCGACAGACCGCAGATCCTTTATATTTGGGGGCACGCCTATGAATTCGATATTCGAAACGAGTGGGCGCGATTTGAGGAGTTCTGTAAAATGATGGCGGGGGCGCCCGATATTTTTTACGGCACAAATAAGGAAGTCCTGCTGGCGGGGGAGTAGCCGGACGAAAGGAAAACCTCGCTTACAGGCGAGTTCGTATTATTTTCATCCGGCTAAGCCTTGACTTTTGAGCCGATATCTTTTATAATGAAACCGTAGCCGAGTTCAACCTATTGAGATTCGGCCGGCGCCACGGCGCAACTATTTGACGTGAGGTAACTGTTATGTTTCGTATCGGTATCGATCTTGGTGGCACCAATATTGCCGCAGGTCTTGTAAACGAGTCTTACAAAATCGTCCGTAAGGACAGCGTCCCTACCAATGCACAGCGTGATCCTGCGCTCATCGTGGACGATATTGCCGCCCTTTGCAAAAAGCTTTGCGCCGATGAGGGCATCGAGCTTTCCTCGGTGGATGCCATCGGCATTGCCAGTCCGGGCATTGCCAATCACGATGACGGCGTGGTAGAGTATTCCAATAACCTGCCCTTCAGGAAGCTGCGTATCTGCGAAATGCTTCGTGAGCGCACAGGCGTGGAAAACATCCATGTGGAAAATGATGCCAACGCCGCTGCTTGGGGAGAGGCCGTTGCGGGTGCCGCAAAGGGCACCAAAAAATCCGTGATGATCACGCTGGGCACCGGTGTGGGTGGCGGCATCATCATCGACGGTAAGGTTTTTTCGGGCTTCAACTATGCCGGCGGTGAGCTGGGCCATACCGTTATCGAAAAGGACGGTGCCCCCTGCTCCTGCGGCCGCAAGGGCTGCTGGGAGGCCTATAGCTCGGCAACGGCGCTGATCCGCATGACCCGTGAAAAGCTGGAGGAATGCAAGGCACAGGGCCGCGAGACGCTGATCGAAAAGCTGGCCGCCGAGAAGGGTAAGATCTCGGGTAAGACTGCATTTGATGCCATGCGTGCCGGAGATGAGGCGGGCAAAGAGGTGGTTGACAAGTATCTGTCTTACCTTGCCACCGGTCTTGGTAATATGATCAACATTTTCCAACCCGAGGTGATTTCCTTGGGGGGCGGTGTTTCCAACGAGAGAGACAATCTTTTGAAGCCCTTGATCCCGCTGATCCGCAAGGAGCAGTACGGCGGAGAGCTGGTTCCCTTGACCAAAATCTGCGTGGCAGAGCTGGGCAACGACGCGGGCATCATCGGTGCGGCGTTTCTTGGTATCTGAAAATGACCGAAAGCAGGCTGTGTCGGCAGACATAGCCTGCTTTCGCGCAAGAAACGGTTCTCGAAACCGCAAAATACGGCGGCGGGCTTGACAAGTCCGCTTTTTGTGTTATATAATAAGATAAGTTTCTATTGAAAAGCAGAAGGAGTGGATTTCCATGACCGAACAAGAACTGCACGAGCGGATCCGGGCGGCGGTAAGCGATGTGGATCTGGCCGATACCGATATCCCGGGGATCGATCTGTACCTGGATCAGATTCTCAGTCTCGTGGCAGACAAAAATGCCTCCTCCTCCCCCCGTTACAGAGAGCGCGCGCTGACTAAGACCATGATCAACAATTACTCCAAGGATGGGTTGATCAGTCCCATCACGGGTAAGAAATACTCCCGTTCGCACATTGTGGAGATGCTGTTGGTCTATGCGCTCAAAAACACCCTTTCCATTGAGGAGATCAAGCGGGTGCTGACCGGTGTACGCGAGGAATGCGGCTTTACGGGAGATGACATGATCCGCGCTTACCACCAATTCCTTTCGATCAAGGAGGGAAACCGCCAACGTGCGGGGGAGGTGGTCTCGGCCATGCTGAGTGCCGATACACTGGATACCACCAACGACTATGATTTCTTTTTGTCGTTACTGGATATTCTTTCTTTGTCCGCCTATCTCAAGGAGATTGGCAGAGAAATGCTGGAATCCCGCTATAAAGACCTTGCCGTTCGCGAGCAGGAGATTCGTGAGCGGGAGGAGCAGGAGAAGCGTGAGGGAAAAGAACAGGCGGGAGCCGAAAAGCGGGAGCGGAAGGCCAAGAAGGTGCAGGAAAAGGCCGAACGCAAAATGGCGAAGCTGGAAACTCTGCTGACCCCGGACGAAACCGCGGAATAACCATACGTATATAAATTTTTTAGCCGGAGGACGATGCTATGTGGGAACAAAACAAAGAAAAGCTGGGTGTGACGGGTCACCGCGGATGCAAGGCCTATATGCCCGAAAACACGCTCATTTCTTTTCGCGAGGCATTCAAGCTTGGCGTGGATGTTCTGGAATTTGATATCCAGTTCACCCGCGATGATGTGATGATCGTGATGCACGACAATATGGTGGATCGCACCACTGATGGCAAGGGGGCCGTCTGCTATAAAACCCTTGCGGAGATCAAGGCACTGGATGCGGGTGTCAAGTTCGGCTATCCCGGTACCCCTGTGCCCACCTATGAGGAGACCCTGCAGCTGATCGTGGATGAGGCGGATCCCAATATGGTCCTGAATGTGGAGATCAAGGATCAGCGCCCCCATGTGGTAGATACCGCCATTGCGGAGCTCAAGCGCTTCGGATTGCTGGAACGCTCGGTCATTGCCAGCTTTGACGCTCAGACCCTGCTGTATGTGCAGAAGTATTATCCCGATGTGAAGACTCAGGGGCATCCCCCCGTGAAGATGAAGAACTACGACCCCGCCGTTCTGGAAAAAATGTACGGGATGGGCGTTCCCATGAGCATGACCGACCGGGAGATTGAGGAGACCATTGAGCTGGCCGATTCCTACGGCATCCAGGCTTGGGCCTATCACGCCGATGACCGTGAGGGAGCCGAGCGTTGTATGAAATTTGCCTTTACCAATATCACCGCCAATGAACCGCATGATCTGATCGCCTATCTGGATGAGATCGGCAGACGGGTGGGAAAATAAGAAGTATAGCAAAAATTTCTACTGTAAAAGCCGCTTTGCCATCATTTTTGATGTCAAAGCGGCATTGTTTTATTCATTTGTGATTTATGTGCTTTTGCTCGGTGCTAAATGGATCAGTCCTACTTGACAAATGGCGATTGACGCGGTACAATAAACCCGAAGGAAGGGAGTGACAGCGATGATTCTGACAGTCATGATCGGCAACCGTACCATATCGTTTGCATTGTTTGAAGAAGGGAGCGAGGCAACGGCGGCACGGCCCGGGACGACCTTCGGCATTGCCGCACACCCCACCCGTACGGCCGATGAATACGCCGCGCTGCTTTCTGCCATGCTGCATCAAAAAGCGCCCGAGGCCCATATTGGCTGTGCCATCATTGCCTCGGTGGTGCCTCCGCTGACCGGCGAGATCTGCCGTGCACTGCATTCGCTTGATGCCGATATCGTCTGTCTGACGGTGGGTGCAGGACTTCGCTCTGGGCTGACCATTCGTACCGATGCGCCCGCAGATCTGGGGGCTGACCTGGTTGCAATGGCGGCGGGAGCACTGGCCCTGCAAAAGCCGCCGTTCCTTGTGCTGAACTGTGATGCCGTGACCACCCTTTCCGCTGTGGGAGTGGGGAAGGATGCGCCTGCTTTTCTGGGATGCTCGATCCTGCCGGGGCCCGCACTCTCTGTGGATGCCCTCAGATCGCATGCCGCTCAGCTGCCCGCAGTGGCTCTCTCCCACCCCAACCGTGCCATCGGCACCAATACAGGCGATAGCGTCCGCGCAGGCATCCTGCTGGGTCATGCCGCTGCAATCGAGGGGCTGATTGCCCGATTTGAGGCTGAGATCGGTACCGGCCCATTGCCCGTGATCGTGACAGGCGAGGGGGCGGAGTCGATTCTGCCGCTATTGGGGCATATGGTGACATTTGATGGGGATCTGGCCCACCGCGGTCTTTACCGTTTGGCGTTGTTAAATGCGCGCAAGGTTTCCAAAAACACTGTACGTGTTTAAAAAAACACGAAATTTGGTCATAACAGGCCCATGCCTGCTTTGATAAATCTGAACTGCGTTGCACCCACAAGGTGGGGCGACAGCACGGGGTAAAGTCCCCGAAGGAGGTTTTCTCATGGAAGAAAACAAAAATGAAGGGTTGCATCATGCAACCGAACTTTCGGATGCTTCCGAAAGTGACCAACCCGTCGTGAACGGAGAGACGATCCCCGTTCGCACCACCTCCCGCAGGCTCCACAAGAACAAGACCCGGTACATGGTGACCCTGGCCATTCTGACGGCTTTGGTGGTTGTTCTGCAGCTTTGGGGTAGCGCGATCCCGATGCCGGGCTCCACATCACTGTCTCTGGTACTGATTCCCATTGTCATCGGCGGATTGATCCTTGGGGTAAAGGCAGGCGCTTTCCTGGGCTTTGCCTTCGGCCTGTTCGTGTTCCTTTGGTGTGGGGTGCTCGGGTATGATCCTTTTACCGCCTTTTTGTTTGCAAATCAGCCCTTTATGACGGCATTGATCTGTATTCTCAAAGGAACGCTGGCAGGTCTTGTGCCTCCGCTGGTGCACCGTGCGCTCCGTCGCCGCTGGCCCTTGGGCTCGGTAATACTGGCATCGGCACTGGCTCCTGTTTGCAACACCGGTATTTTTCTGTTGGGTATGGTCATCATCATGAAAACCCTGGAGGCGTATCTTTCCGGTGTGATGACCGTGGGGTATTTTATCGGCGCGATTATTCTGGTGAATTTCTCTGTCGAATTCGTCTTTAATCTGGTATTGTCTCCCGCCATTTACCGTATTACATGCGCTGTGGTAAAGCAACGTAAGCATTAAAAAATGCACCCGTTTGTCAAAAACGGGTGCATTTTTATGATTCGATGGCGGACATACCGCGGCGGCGGTTATGCCTGACCTTGCGAAGCAATGGCGTGAGGCTGGGTGAGGGCGCAACGCTCCTCCTGCCGCTCTCTTTTTCTGTTGATGAAGTAAAGGGCTACATCCACGCTGACCACAGTGAAATTGAAGATATACAACGCCAGGACATAGTTGATATTGCCCGCCGAGAGCTTGCCGATGATGCCTGCAATATATCCTAACAGGATCGCCCCCATGAACACAAGACTTTTGCCCTTGGTCGATTTTGAGGTCATGCTCTTGTACACCGAGATGGGCCAGGAAAGCCCGAAACAGATCAACATCACAGATTCACAGATACTTGCCATGTGTGATACCTCCCTTTCTTTGTTACCATTATACACTTGACAAAGCCATTTGTAAAATATATAATAAATATGGAATTGATAGCCTGCATATATTATTCGGAGGGCATATGGAATTCAACAAATTGTATTATTTTTACACGGTAGCCAAGTATGAGCACGTGACCCATGCGGCCGAGCATCTGCATATCGCACAGCCATCCATCACCAAAGCCATTAAGCAGCTGGAGGATGAGCTGGGTGTGCCGCTGTTTGCCAAGAGGGGGCGGAATATCTATCTGACCGCGTACGGCAAATATTTGCAGGAGAAGCTGGAGGGTGTTTTCCCAATGCTGGAAAGGATTCCCGACGAGCTGCAGGCCCTGAAGCGTGAGGGAAGTCAGACGGTGCGCCTGAATGTTTTGGCCGCCTCACCCATTGTCACCCGCGCGGTGATCGAATACAAGAAGCATCACGGCGAGGCAGTATTCCGCTTGATCCAGCAGGAAGAAAAGAAGGAAAGTGATATTTCGGTTTCCACCGGCGATTGGGGCAAGAGTGAGGCTTCCGCAGATGGGCATCGCAGCGTGATCGAGGAGCGCATCTATCTTGCCGTACCGAAAAGCTCTCGCTTTGCTGCCCGCAAAGAGATCGATCTGCAGGAGGTGCGGGATGAAGGGTTTGTGGTGCTTTCGGGCTTCCGCTCTTTTCGTGCCATTTGTGACTTGTTTTGTGCCAGGGCGGGATTCAAGCCTAAAATCATTTTCGAGTCGGATGCCCCCGAGGTAGTGAGAAATATCATCAAGACCAATATCGGTGTGGCCTTCTGGCCGGAGTTCTCCTGGGGGCAGATCTCGGATTCTTCCGATATCGTGTTGCTTCCCATCTGTTCGCCTCTTTGCCGACGAGAGGTGATCGTGGAGCTTTACGAAAAGCCGGATCTTTCAGCTACGGCCAAAGATTTCTATGAATATCTGATCGCATACATTAAAAGCTCGCGGGAAGGATCGGAGATCTGATCTGATGCTCAACCGCTCCGAACGCGTTTCTTGCTTTGCAAAAACAACCAGTGGGCCGGGTTTATCGACAAAAGCTATTTGATGGAAAGACCAAACTGATTTTTTAAAAACACCGAAAAATAAATTGGAATATTATAATCAAAAAATGGAAAATTGGTAATAAAACATGGAATAAACATTTGGTAAAACGACATAGGAATTTGTTGGAAGAATCGGGAGGCGAAAGGATCTTCGCCCCCCATTCTCTTTAACGCAAAAGCCCCCTGCCCAAAGCAACGCTTGGGGCAGGGGGCTTTTGCATAAAGTCATTTTGAAATTTTCAAATCTGCGGTCGGGAAATGTTCATTTCTTGAACTGCGGTCCGTAAGCGGCACAGGCGCGGTAGTCCTGTCCCTCTTTATCCATGCCGAAAGCATTCCAGGCGGCGGGACGGAAGATCTTTTCCTCGGGAACATTGTGCATGCAAACGGGGATGCGGAGCATAGAGCACAGGGTGATCAGATCGGCGCCGATGTGACCGTAGGAAATGGCACCGTGATTGGCACCCCAGTTGTTCATCACATCGTAGGCGGTCTTGAAGGCACCCTCACCGGTCACGCGGGGGGCGAACCAGGTGCAGGGCCAGGTGTAGTCGGTGCGCTTCCAAAGGGCGTCGGTGACCTCGTCGGGGAGCTCTACCGTCCAGCCCTCGGCGATCTGGAGAACGGGACCCAGACCCTTGACTAGATTGAGGCGGATCATGGTGGCGGGCATCTCTGCCTTGGTCACAAAGCGGGAGGAGTATCCGCCGCCGCGGAAGTAGCCGAGGTCGGCATAGTTCCAGGTGGACTGCTCCATAATGGCCTTCTGGTCCGCCTCGGTGACCTCATACCAGGGCTTCATCACGGGATTTCCGTTTTCGTCCTTGGCGGCGCCGTTGGCATCCAGACAGCAGGCGCCCGAATTGATCAGATGAATAAAGCCGTCGGCCTCCTTGGCCTTGCCGGTGATCTCATAGCCGGTCACGCGCTTGACCGCATCACCGCTCCAGTAGGTGCGTACGTCGGCGAACATCTGTGCGCGGTTGGTCAGCAATTTCATAAAGAGCATGCCGATGCCGTTGAGAACATCGTTCTCGGTGGCGAGGATGTAGGGCTCGCGGGCACCGTTCCAGTCAAAGGAGGTGTTCAGCATGGATTCGGGGAAGTCGCAGTTGGGGTAGAAGTCGGTCCACTGGCGCTGACCCTGGAAGCCGGCGGCGATGGCGTTATGTCCTACCGCTTCTTCCTCGCATCCCGCGGGCAGATTTCTGTTGCCGTTCATCAGGTCTTTGATGATGACCATCATCTTGACCACAAATTCCCAGTCGGCATCCTTCTGTGCGCGTGATCTTTGCAGCTCTGTTGGGTTCTTATC
Organism: Clostridia bacterium; assembly: GCA_017451735.1. GTDB lineage: Bacteria > Bacillota > Clostridia > Oscillospirales > CAG-272 > Firm-07. The sequence goes on along the minus strand of JAFTNU010000014.1, from coordinate 32,932 downwards.
GAATCCCTCGATGCAGTTTTTCTTGACCCATTTCAGAGCCTTTTCGTATTCGGCCTTGTCATAGACCTCCTCGGTCATGCGGCGGATGATCTCCACCTCGTCCACCGATTCCACACGCATGCCCAGGTAATCCTCAATAAAATCGGTGTCGATGATCGAGCCGCCGATACCCATGCAGATCGAACCGATCTGCAGATAAGATTTGCCCCGCATGGTGGCGGCGGCAATGGCGGCACGGCCGAAACGTAACAATTTTTCGCGTACGTCTGCGGGAATTTCGGTATCGTCACAGTCCCGGACGTCATGACCGTAAATGCCGAAGGCGGGTAGCCCCTTTTGTGCATGAGTGGCAAGCACAGACGCCAGATACACCGCACCGGGGCGCTCGGTACCGTTGAAGCCCCAGACGGCCTTGATGGTGTTGGGGTCCATATCCATGGTTTCCGCACCGTAGCACCAGCAGGGGGTCACGGTCAGGGTAATGTCAACGCCAGCCTTGCGGAATTTGTCGGCACAAGCCGCCGCCTCACCCACGCGACCGATGGTGGTGTCGGCAATGATGACCTTCACCGGCTCACCGTTGGAATATCTCAGGTTCTCGGTGAAAAGTCTGGCGGCGTTTTTCGCCATGTTCATGGTTTGCTCTTCCAGCGATTCGCGCACCTTCAGCACGCCGCGTCTGCCATCGATGGTGGGGCGGATGCCGATTACGGGATAATCGCCAACAAGTCTGTTCTCAGCCATAAGAAAACCTCCCGATTTTTTTATTTTACACTTGCATTATAGTATATTTTGTGCTAAAATACTTGTACGATTGATGGAAAAAGTATAACGATATTCACTTTGAGAGGCTTGAGAATGAAAAAACTCGGATACAAAGAGGATCGCCGCCACGGGGCCCCCGATTTTCCCGTGGAATATTACTATATCGACAGCAGCCATCCCCGCTATGAAATGCCTCTGCACTGGCACAGGGAGCTGGAGATCGTGCGGGTGCTTTCCGGCAGGCTCCATCTGTATCTTGACAATGCCGAGCACTGTCTTGGGGCAGGGGAGATCGCTTTTGTGGGGAGCGAGGTCCTGCACCGTGCCGAGCCCCTTGATGCCTTTTATGAGTGTGTGGTCTTTGATCTGACCATGCTTTCCAAGCACGGTCCCGGAAAAATCACGGAATACGTGCTTTCCTTGCTTTCGGGAGAGGTGAAAAATACCCCCGTTTCGGGGGATGATCCCATTTTGGGGATGGTAGAGGACCTGTTCTCCTGCTTGCGTGAGGAACGGGAATGCTTTGAACTGCAGGCCTATAGCGATATCGCCGGGATCGTTTGCTGGTTGTTTCGTGAAGGGCGTGTCGAGCTCCCCGAAAAAAGCGGGCGTGCCGGTCAAAAACGGCAGGTGATGACCCTTCTTTTGGATTGGATCGAGGAAAACTATACCGAGAAAATCACATTGGAGCAGATGGCCGCGGTCGCGGGGACCAACGGGAAATATTTATGCCGCTTTTTCAAGGCGTATACAGGCAACAGTCCCATTGATTATATCAATCGGTTGCGGGTGGAGCGAGCCTGCCTTTATATGGCGCAGGGCAACCGCAATATCACCGAGGCGGCACTGGACAGCGGGTTTAATGATATCAGTTATTTCTGCAAAATATTCAAGCGTTACAAGGGCGTGACACCGCGGGAATACCGACGTTTGTTTGAGAAATGAAAAAGAGGCGATTTTTATTCAAAAATCGCCTCTTTTTTGATACGTATTCGTTTTTTACAGACCGTAGATCAACCAAATATACAGGTAAGCGGGGATGATTGCCGCCAGCGTGAAGGGAATGCCGATTCTGAAGAAGTCTTTGTTTTTGACCTCGTAGCCTTCCCGACGCAGGATGCCGATGCCCGTAATATTGGCGGAAGCACCGATGGGGGTGCAGTTACCGCCCAGTGTTGCCCCCGACAGGAGGCCGAAATAAAGAGGTGTGGGATCCACCCTGAGGGTGGCGGCCAATCCGCCGATGACGGGGATCATGGTAGCTACATAAGGGATGTTGTCAATAAATGCCGAGATCAGCACCGAGGCCCAGACGATGATGGTATACAGCAGGAACAGATGCTCTCCCCCCGCCTTGGCCAGCAGATTGGCCGCCTCACGGATGACGCCCTGTGCCGATATGCCGCCGATCATCAGGAAGAGCCCCAGCAATAGCCCCAGCGTGTTGAAGTCGATCTCCTTGAGCGGGGCGATAACGGCACGGATGGTCTTTTTCTTGATCATGTTATAGATCAGCCCGATCAGCAGTACCGCACAGCAGATGATACCGTTGATCTCGGCGGGCAGATGCCAGGAATCGGGGGCAAAGGATGCGCAGATCAGGAGCACGATGGTGCCGACAAGCAGGATGGTGGGGACATAGTCGCTGACCTTGGTGCGCTCGAATATCTTGGGAATGGGATCCTTCTCGCGGCGGAAGAGAAAGGCAAGGATCAGTGCCGAAAGCACGGCACCCAGCTCCACGGCAAAGAAGATGGAGGGGCGGCCCTCATACCAGAAGAAATCCATAAATGTCATATCCAGTGCCGAGCCCAGCATGATGGCGGTGGTATCGCCCACCAGAGTAGCCGCACCCTGCAAATTGGAGGAAACGGCGATGCCGATGATGAAGGGCACCGGGTTGGTGTTCAGCTTTTTGCAGATCGCCAGGGCCACCGGAGCTACCATCAGCACGGTGGCGACATTATCCACAAAAGCCGAGATGATGCCGGCGAACAGCGCGAGCGATACCGCGGCCCACATGACATTGGGGACCTTTTCCATGATCAGGTCGGCCAGAAGCGCGGGCATCTTGCTTTCGATAAAGAGTGCCACAAGCCCCATGGTACCCGCTATCATCAGGAGTACATTGAAGTCGATGGAGGAAAGGATCTCATTTGCCGGGAGCATTCCGGTCACGATAAAGATAAGCCCCGAGCCAAGGGCGATAAAGGGGCGATATTTGCTGAAGATCAGCATCAGAACGTATGTTATGGCAAACAGAATGATGGCAGGTATCATAGTACTTCCTTTCTTTCGACAGCGATCTACTATTATTTTATCATAAATGAGGCTCTTGTCAAGCCACATTCTGCAATTGCGCGGGGCGGAGAAGAGCTTGGGACGTGATCGACGAATAAAGGGACGGGCGGGAGCGCCTTGTTCCTCTTGCCCGATAGCCGACGCACCAATTGTCTCCATCGCTTCTTATTTATGGGATGTGGCTTGTTCTCTTGCTTTTTTGTTTTGTATATGCTATAATAGAGGCAATCACAGATCTCGGAGGAAGCCATGAAAATTACGAAGGATATTCAATACATCGGTGTGAACGATCACGAGGTGGACCTGTTTGAGGGGCAATATGCCGTTCCCAACGGTATGGCGTACAATTCCTATGCCGTCGTGGATGAAAAAATTGCGATTTTTGATACCGTTGACGCCCGTTTTGGCGAGGAATGGTTGGGAAATATCAAAAATACCCTGGGTAATAAGGCCCCCGATTATCTGATCGTTCAGCACATGGAGCCCGATCATTCGGCAAACATCCGGCGCTTTGCCGAGGCCTATCCGAATGCGGTGATCGTGTCGTCGAAGCAGGCTTTTGGCATGATGAAGAACTTCTTCGGCACCGATTTTGCCGACAGGCAGCTGATCGTGGGTGAGGGGAGCACGCTTTCCCTTGGTCGGCATCAATTGACCTTTGTCACTGCCCCCATGGTTCATTGGCCCGAGGTCATCGTCACCTATGACAGCACCGATAAGGTCCTGTTTTCGGCCGACGGTTTCGGAAAATTCGGTGCACTTGATGTAGAAGAGGACTGGGCTTGCGAGGCAAGACGCTACTATATCGGCATTGTGGGCAAGTTCGGGGCTCAGGTGCAGGCCCTGCTCAAAAAGGCGTCCGCGCTGGATATCCAGATCATCTGCCCCCTGCACGGCCCTGTGCTGACCGAAAATCTCGGTTATTATATCAATCTTTATGACATTTGGTCCGGCTACCGTGTGGAGAGCGAGGGCGTGGTGATTGCATATACCTCGATCTACGGAAACACGAAGCAGGCGGTGCTGGAGCTGGCCGAGCTGCTGAAGGCCAAGGGGTGCCCCAAGGTGGTGATCAACGATCTGGCCCGTTGCGATATGGCCGAGGCCGTGGAGGATGCCTTCCGCTACGGCAAGCTGGTGCTTGCCACGACCACCTACAACAATGAGATCTTTCCGTTCATGCGGGATTTCATCCTGCACCTGACCGAGCGCAATTTCCAAAAGCGCACCGTGGGCTTTATAGAAAACGGTACCTGGGCACCTGTCGCTACCAAGGTCATGAAGGGCCTGCTGGAAAAGTGCAAGGAGCTGACCTACACCGAGGCGACCGTCAAGATCATGTCTGCACTCAACGAGCAAAGCAGAGCACAGCTTGAGGCGCTTGCCCGGGAGCTTTGTCGGGGGAACTGATGCTCCCTGACCCATAAGGAGACGGCTATGGAAATGGTTTTATTGACTGCCCTCGGGGTGGGGGGCGCCACCGTGATCGGAGCGCTGATCGGATTTATCTTTAAAAATATTTCCCACAAGTTTTCGGACATCGTGCTGTCCTTTGCCGCGGGCGTCATGCTGTCTGCGGCGGTACTGGGATTGATCCTGCCTTCCCTGGAATATGGGGGAAGGTTTGGTCTGCTTATTACCGTGGGAGGTATTTTCGCGGGTGCTTTGTGCATCAATTTGGTGGATAAGCTGGTGCCTCATCTGCACAAAATGGTGGGGCAGGATACGGAGTCGCATCATAACGCCAATCTGAGTAAAGTGCTGTTGTTTGTCACTGCCATTGCCATTCATAATCTGCCGGAGGGCATTGCGGCGGGTGTGGGCTTCGGTTCGGGTAATACCACCCAGGCGCTCTTGATAGCGGGCGGTATCGCTTTGCAGAATATCCCCGAGGGGATGGTCATTATCGGCCCCATGCTGGCCGCGGGCGTGTCACCGCGTAAGACCTTTGCCTGTGCGGCGCTGACAGGTCTGATCGAGGTGGTGGGCACCCTGATCGGATATTTTGCCGTGAGCATCGCCTCTGCCATCCTGCCCTTTGCTCTGGCCTTTGCGGGGGGAACCATGCTTTATGTGGTCAGCGACGAGATGATCCCCGAGACCCATGCTCACGGCAGTGAGCGCGGTGCTACCTATGCGTTGCTTGTGGGGTTTTGCCTGATGCTGGTGACAGACGTCTTATTGGGATGATCCTGTCGCTCATCGGCGCATCTGCGATATGGCAGTCAGTATGCAAAAAAGACACCTGTGGCATAATTTGCCACAGGTGTCTTTGCGTTTTTGGATCGGTTAGACATGCTTGATCGTAGGACGCTGTGTGAGAGCCTCTTTTCGGTTAGATTTTCGTGGTGGCCTTGCAGCACTCAAAGTCGTTGTCGATATAGTTGGCAATAAAGCGGGCCTTGAGCTTGCGGGTACCGCAGATCGAACAGGCGCATCCCGAAGCATCCAGGTCCTCGGGGAGGACGAATTTGATGCAGCGGACCGTTACATCATGACAGCCCGAACGCGTATGGGCGGGAACGGTCAGCGTTTTGAGCCCCCGCTTGTGCTCACATCCGCAGGCATCCACCTCGTTGAGGAGGACTGCCAGTGCTACCCGCTTATGGGGGCAGACATTGCGCAGCGTGACATCCAGCTGAACGATGCGTCCGAGAGATTCCAGTGAAAGATCACCGGCATCGAATTCCACCGTGTCCTCGCATCCGCTCACGGTCAGCTCGACCGGCTCGGGGCAGGGCTCGGGAAATACATCGGTGCCGCAGTCCACTGTCAGCTCGGGGGAGGGAAAGGTTACCTTGTTGTCCTCGGCGTCGTCGTAGGTGGTGCTCTCGTTGACCTCCACCGTGCCGGAGCAGGGGCCCACGTGCTCTACGGTGAATTCCAGCACGGCGCCTTCACTGCTTTTCACGCCCAGCTCGTCGATCTTCCATTCCACCGTGGTGGGGTCTACCAAGCTGGCCGTTCCCTTGGTGGGCATTGATACCGCGGTGACCTTAAAGCAGGCGTTTACCTTGTCGGTAATGACGATATCGGTGGCACCGGGTTTAGCAATATTGCGGGCCAGATCTTCAAAGATCTTTTCCAGCTCCTCGTCATCGGGAGTGATGGCCACATAGGCCGAGTCGGGATCCGATGCCCAGTCCTTCAGCGCCTGCTCGTCAATGCCGCCGTTCCCCGAGAGTCCGATGACATAGATGATGACGCCCTGCGCCTTTGCGGCGGTGGCTACCGTGTTGGGATCTCCGCCGGCGGTGGTCTTGCCGTCGGTGAACATGACCATCACCTTGGCATTGGTCGAGGCGGGATCAAAGAGCTCCAGCGCCTTGGTGAAGGCGTCGGCGTGGTTGGTGGAGCCGTTTGCCGACAGCGCATTCACGGCGGCATTCAGATCTGCCACAGAGGTGATGAGCTCCGTGTCCTTGGTGGCGGTTCCGTCGAAGCTGACAATGCCGATCCGACTGCCGTAGCCGATCTGACCGTCCCGATTGCTGTCGGTGGCTTCGTCGATGATGTCGATAAATTTTTTTGCACCGTTCTTGAGATTTGCCAGCGGACTGCCCGCCATGCTGCCCGAACGGTCCAGGATCAGCACAATGTCGGTGGGGTTGGACAGAATATCCGGCTCGCCTGTCAGCGAAAGCTTGATCTTGAAGGAGCCGCCGCAATCGATCTGCGTGACATTTACTTCTTTGTTGGAGTTTGTAATACCCATTTCCTGTCTTCCTTTCCGAGCCTTGATTGAAATAAAGGCTCTTTAAACTATATGTCGGAATCGCGCTCGGGGTCAAAGAAAACAGGGAGCGGGGCGCGCGTCCTCAAGGACACACGCCCCGTCTTAGCCAAGCCTTGATCACCTATTTTATGCGTTTGGAAACAGGATCAGCTGTCTTTGCTCGTCGCAAAGCCCCAGATAAATTGCCTTGGCATCGCCGTATCCCCGTGCCTTCAGCTCTTGCTTCAGCCATGTCGCATCCAGCCCCATGCGGTGCAGATTCTCATCCATGATCCGACCGTCCATGATGATCTCGGTGCAAAGGGTGTCGAGGGAGGGGACCAGCTTCAGATCCGCAGGGGTGGCCGGGCGCTTGGCGGATTGGGGCAGAATGGTCAGCTTGCCGTTGTATTCAAAAAAGGCCGCCCGGATGTCTCTGAGATCAAAATAGCCCTGCTCGCGGCACATGACCATAAACTCACTCAGATCCAGCTTTGCCTTTTTCATGTTCTGCCGATAGAGCTTGCCGTCACAAAGGAGGATCCCGGGTGAACCGTTGATGAATTTTCGCGATCTGGGAAGCTTGTGTGTGATCTTGCTGAGCAGGATCGATAATCCGCCGTAAACAGCCATGGCAACCAAGGGCTTCCAGGGAGCCTCCAGCTCGGTGGCAAGCTCCGCGGCAATGGAGCCTATGGTGATGCCGTTGATATAGTCGAAAAAATCCAGCTGAGCCATTTGCTTGTGCCCCATGATCTTGGCGATGATAAATAATGCCGCTGCCGAAAGGAGCGATGTGAGTATGAGATTCAAAAATTCCATAAAGCACCTCCGAATGCTTTTAGTATATCCCTCTTTCCCGAAAAATAAAATCATGGCAAAAAGGATATACTAAAAGAAAAAAGGAGGCGAACGGTATGGAAAAATACCTTTGCGATGTTTGCGGTTGGATCTATGACGAGGCGGTGGGCGACCCCTTACACGGTATTGCTCCCGGTACAAAATTCGAGGATCTGCCCGAGGATTTTGTCTGCCCACTGTGTGGGGTGGGAAAGGACCGGTTCAGTCGGGAATAAGACTTGTAAAAAAGGGTGACGTGTCGCAAATTTTCGGACACGTCGCCCTTTTTTGGCGATTGTTTGGGGGGGTGTCTTGCAGGAAAAATCAAAGTCAGATAAAAATCGGGTTGCATCTGTGTGCGAAATGTGGTATGATAGAAAAGAGCAAACCGACAGGAGCGGAGAATGATGAAAAAAGTAAGAATCACCGTGATGCGGACAGCGCGGTATGAGGACTTGATGGAGGTTTATGAGAATCCCATCGAGCACGCCTGCGATATGTATGTGGGGCAGACCTTTGTGGCCAACGGGTGGCAGAAGCCGCTTGGCATGTGCGACAGTGCCTGGGAGAGCATGTCGCCCTTTGTGATGACTTTGGCGCACGGCGGCGGAAATTTTTATAACGGTTGGATGAAGAACCCCAAATCCGCGATGATATCCTGTAACGACGGATTTCGCCCCGTGAGCTTTCTGATCGAAGCGCTGGACGAGGATGCGGATTGAAAAAGGAGAAGCGTATGGAGCTTTTGGAAGCGATCAAGCGGCGCCACAGTGTGCGCCAATACAAAGAAATGCCCATCGAGTCGGAATTGGTAACGGCATTGCAATCCGAGATCGATGCTTGTAACCGTGAAGGAGGGCTGCACATTCAGTTGATACTGAACGAGCCAAAGGCCTTTGACAGCCGCCTTGCCCATTACGGTAAATTCAGCGGTGTGTCCAACTATATTGCCCTGATCGGCAAAAAGGGAAGGGAGCTTGACGAGAAGTGCGGTTACTTCGGCGAGCGCCTGGTATTGAAGGCCCAGCAGCTGGGGCTCCATACCTGCTGGGTGGCGCTGACTTACAAGAAGGTGCCCGATGTGTTTAGGGTGGAGAACGGCGAAAGGCTGACTGCGGTGATCTCGGTCGGCTACGGTCGTAATAAGGGCTTTGCCCGCAAGTCCAAGACCGCCGAGCAGGTCAGCAATCTGTCTGCAGATGTCCCCTTATGGTTTGTGAACGGTGTTGAGGCGGCTTTGCTTGCCCCTACTGCCATGAATCAGCAAAAATTCACCTTGACGTATCACCAAAACGGTACCGTTTCGGCCAAAGCGGGTCTTGGATTTTACACCAAAATGGATCTTGGCATCGTCAAGTATCATTTCGAAGTGGGCGCCGGTCGGGAAAATTTCAAATGGGCGTGATTCACCCAAAATTCGACCCTCACATAGTCTGTTAAAAAACGCTATGTGGGGGTTTTTATGTATAGAGAGAATCGAAGAGCCGATCCGAATTTTGCGGGGGTCATGAGCCGCCGTCCGCAGGCTATGGCACAGATCGCAGGGAGCGCGGTCTATCCTGATATCACGGGTACGGTGCGCTTCTACACCACACCGTACGGCGTTCTAGTGGTGGCGCAGATCAGCGGACTGCCCCTGAGCGGGGATGTGTGTCGGGAGCCCGTGTTCGGCTTCCATATTCACGAGGGGACCTCCTGTACGGGAAACAGTAACGATCCGTTTTTCAATGCGGGGCTGCACTACAATCCCCGTCGTTGCCTGCATCCCTATCATGCGGGTGATCTTCCGCCGCTTTTCGGTGCAGACGGGCAGGCCTTTTCCGCCTTCCTCACCAACCGATTTGCCGTACCCGATATCGTGGGTAAAACGGTGATCATCCACGGATCCCCCGATGATTTTATGACTCAACCTGCGGGCAATTCGGGGGTCAAGATCGCTTGCGGCGTAATCGTCCCATAAAATGGCGGCGGCGGGGAAATCCCCGCCGTTTTCCTTCGGCTCTTTGGATATTTGCTACTGAGACTCGGCTATTGACAAAAATCCTTGTCGGTGTTACACTAAATATTAAATATGTCGGTGAACCGATGATTGGCTCAACGAAAGGAATGGGATATGAACATAAAATGGAACGCACAGAGCTATAAAGACGGCTTCTCATTTGTGCCGCAGTACGGCGAAGATGTCATGGGGCTGCTGACCGTTCCCTCGGGCAGTCGTGTGATTGACCTTGGATGCGGTAACGGAACACTGACCAAAAAGCTTTCCGAGCGGGGATATCGCGTTATCGGTATTGATGCTTCATCGGATATGATCGCATTGGCCAAGGCCGAATATCCCGAGCTGGACCTCCGACAGGGAGATGCGCTGACCTTTGATGCGGGGGAGAGCGCGGATGCGATCTTCTCCAATGCGGTCTTTCACTGGATCGATGAGGACAAGCAGGAGCTGCTGATTGCCAATATTGCAAAAAGCCTTCGGACGGGTGGAGAATTGGTCTGTGAATTCGGTGGCTGCGGCTGTGGAGAGGCGGTACATTCCACTCTTGAAAAATGCTTTCAAAAACGCGGTCTGCGCTACCCCGTCATCTTCTATTTTCCAACGGTGGGGCAATATGCGCCGCTTTTGGAAAAGCATGGCCTGCGCGTGGAGGTGGGATTGCTTTTTGACCGCCCGACGGTGCAAAAATCGGCAAACGGTCTGGTGGATTGGATCAATATGTTTGTGAAAAAGCCCTTTGAGGGCATGGATGAAGGCACCAAAAACGAGATCCTTGCGGAAACCGAAAGCGCCTTGCGAGACAGGCTGTTTGTTGACGGTAAGTGGATCATTGACTATGTTCGTATCCGTCTGAGAGCGAGAAAGCAGTAAGCATGGAGATCAGAGACAACAGAATCGATGCGGGTAAGGCCTTCGATTGGGGACGCACCTCAAAGGAATACGCAAGATTCCGGGATATTTACCCCGATATTTTTTATCAAAAGATCATAGACCGTGGGCTGTGCGTCAAAAACCAGTATGTTCTGGATCTGGGGACCGGCACGGGCGTATTGCCGCGAAATTTATACCGTTATGGGGCAAAATGGGTCGGTACGGATATTTCCGCCGAGCAGATCGAGCAGGCTGTGAGACTTTCGGCACGCGATCATTTGGACATTACATACGATGCGGTTTCCGCCGAAGAGCTCAGGTTCCCCTCAAATACCTTTGATGTTGTGACAGCCTGCCAATGCTTTTGGTATTTTGATCATGCCAAGGTCATGCCCGTTCTTTCGGATATTCTTAAAAAGGACGGCCGACTGCTGGTCCTGTATATGGCATGGTTGCCCTTTGAGGACCGTATTGCCGGTGCGAGCGAAGACCTGGTATTGAAATACAGCCCCAACTGGTCCGGCGCAAGGGAGACCAGGAGGCCGATCGCCATTCCGGATGTGGTCTATCAATATTTTGATCCGGTCAGCCATGAGGAATACGATGTGAAGGTACCCTTTACCAGAGAGACCTGGCATGGGCGCATGAAGGCGTGTAGAGGCGTCGGCGCCTCCTTGAGTGCCGAGGAGCTGTCTTGTTGGGAGCGGGAGCATATCGAGCTTTTGAATCGGATTGCCCCCGATCATTTTGAGGTTCTGCATTATGCCGCATTGGCCGAATTGCGGGTAAAGAAAGCGTGAAATATGACAAACGAAGAAATATGGCAGATCGCTCTGCAGCAGTCGGCGTATGATTGCAACTGTTCGCCCAAGGACTTCCTTTCCGACAAACACCTGGTAACGGTATCGAAAAAGAGCGATTTGGCGCGCAAATATCTACCGCTCCCCTTTGCGTGTGATATGGTGTCCTACGGCAACAATATTGTGGCTCAGACCAGCGAGGAGCTGCACGATACGGTGGAAAAGTACATCAGTCGGTATTCTGCGGCCCATTGCTTCGAAACACCGAACCTTCACGTCCTTGATGATATGTTGCGCCCTTTTGGTCTCAAGGTCTGTTTTATGGCGGAATATTTTCTGCCGGATGTAAATGTGCTGAAAGAGCTCCCGTGCGAATATGAGCTGCGGGTACTTCGACCCGAGGATTTCGTCAACCTATATACCGAGCAGTGGAGCAATGCGTTGTGCCGTGAGCGGGCCGAATTGGATGTTCTGGGTGTGGGGGCCTATGATAACGGCCGATTGGTCGGCCTTGCGGGATGCTCTGCCGATTGTGCGGAAATGTATCAGATTGGCGTGGACGTATTGCCGAATTACCGACGTCAGGGCATCGCCTCGGCATTGACAAGCCGTCTGGCATTGGAAATTTTGAAGCGGGGGAAGGTGCCTTTCTATTGTGCCGCCTGGTGCAATCTCAAATCGGTACGCAATGCCATCAAGTGCGGGTTCCGACCGGCCTGGGCGGAATTGACCGCAAGGGATAGCGGGTTTGTGGATGCATTCAATCAAAAGCTGAAATTGCGGTGATCGGATATGGCAAAAGGAATGAAGCTGATGACAGGAATCAGCCTGCTGCTCTTTGCGGTATTTCTGGCACTGTATCTGATATCGGGGATGGGTGCGTTTCTCAGCCTTTGCATCACGTTCGGGGTCTTTTCTTATCATTTTGTCATGCGTCTGGCGGTTGGATCTGCGGTGAACGGTATGCTTCACAATCATATAGATCACACAAAATGGTGGTTTCGGTCGCGTCCCTTTGAAAAGCGGCTGTATCGGGCTTTGCGCGTCAGAAAATGGAGAAAGCATGTGCCAACCTATGCCCCCGAGGTCTTTTCTCTCGAGCATCACTCCTTGGAGGAGATCATCGGGGCGACCTGCCAGGCTGAGGTGGTGCATGAGATCATCATTTTGCTCAGTCCGGCACCGATCCTTCTGGCGATCCCGTTCGGCGTTCCGGGCGTTTTTGTGGCGACCTCCGTTTTGGCGGCTTTGCTGGATGCGGTGTTCGTGATCTTACAGAGGTACAACAGACCGATGCTGGTGAAGGTGTCGGAACGGATAGAGAAAAGTAAGGACCGAATCAATGCAAAGGAGACATAGAAGAACGGACAGATTGAAAAATCTTGTTCGAATGGGTGAAGTATGATAGACACTGACAGATTACATATCAGAAAATTAGTCCCAGACGATTGGCGCGAGATGCAGAATATAGCAATGGATTTCCGACGGTCCGAATATGCCGTTTATGATATGCCTTTGCCTGTAGAAGAGGAGAGCATCAAAGCGTTGACCGCGCAGCTTGCCGCATCCGGGTTGTTCTTCGCCGTTCTGCGGGAAGGGGTCGTGATCGGTTACGTCTGCTTTCATCGGGAGGGGGACAGTTACGATCTGGGCTTTTGCTTTCACTCCAACTATCATGGCAAGGGCTACGCATTCGAAGCTTGCTTCACTTTGATGAAATATATGGCGAAAACTCGTCCCGTTGCGGCATTTACTGCGGGAACTGCGCTGGAAAACATACCGTCGTGCCGATTGCTTCGAAAATTGGGATTCACTTTGCAAAAGACAGAGAGACTGTCGTTTCACAAGGATGACAGGAGCAATGACATAACCTTTGAGGGTGGAATTTTTTGCTATGACAGAAAAGATATTTGAGCATCACAAGGTCGATCCCAATAGGCTGATCGCCTTTGGGTTTGAGCGACAAAATCACGACTATTTCTATCATCGTGATCTGCTGGATGGGCAAATGAAATTAACGGTTACGGTCACAGCGCAAGGGGATGCTTCCGCACGGGTGATCGATGCTGTCACCGAGGAGGAGTATGTCCTCCATCGGGTCCCCGATGCTTGCGGGCGCTTTGTGGGGCAGGTCAGAGATGCATACGACAAGATGCTTGCCGAAATCGTCGAGGCGTGCTTTGATCCGGCGGTCTTCAAAGCACATCAGACCGAGCAGATCATCGCCTATGTGCGCGAAAAATACGGAGACGTATTGGAGTTTTTGTGGCAAAAATTCCCGAATAACGCAGTTTTCCGCAGAAAAGATAATCGGAAATGGTATGCGGCGATCCTGACCGTGTCACGCCGTAAGCTGGGCTTTGACTCTGACGAGCACTTGGAGATCATCGATCTGCGCATGTCTTCGGAGAAGATTGAAACGGACGTGGACGGTGTGAGAATTCTGCCCGGTTATCACATGAATAAAAAGCATTGGGTCACCGTCTGTCTTGACGGATCGGTGCCGCTTTGCGAAATCTGTCAAATGATAGATGCCAGTTATGAGCTTGCAAGAAAATAATTCGCCCCCGACGGGCACAAGGGAGAAAACTATGGAGCTTTCGCAATTTTTTCAAAGTGTAGTGGAGCAGGATCAAAGTGCCGTTGTGATCTGTGATACGGAGCACAGGATCGTTTATATGAACCCCGCCGCCATGGAACGGTATGCAAAAAGGGGCGGCGCTGCTTTGTTGGGCAAAAGCCTGCTGGAGTGCCATAACGGCACATCCAATGCATTGATCGTGAAGGTTGTGGAGTGGTTTGCCGCAAGTCCCACCCACCATCGGGTGCACACCTATTTTAACGAAAAAGAAAATAAGGATGTATATATGGTCGCCCTGCGTGATGATCAGGGAAGGCTGATCGGGTATTATGAGAAGCACGAATACCGCCATCGGGATATGACACCCTTTTATGATTTCGGCACAAACGAACAGTCAGGAGAAACAAATTTATGAATACCACTCGGTTTAAAAGAACCAAATTTGCCTGCTATGCGGCTTATTTCACCATGTCGTCGATCTTCAGTTTGCCGCCCCTTTTGTTCGTGACCTTGCGCGAAATGTACGGGATTTCCTACACGCTGCTCGGCACACTGGTTTTGACAAATTTTTGCACCCAATTGACAGTCGACCTGATCTTTACACTGTTTTCAAAGCATTTCAATGTTCATAAGGTCGTCAAGATTATGCCGCTGATCACCTCTTTGGGTCTGCTGATCTATGCCATATTTCCAATGCTGTTCCCGCATATTGCTTATGTGGGATTGCTGATCGGGACCGTCATTTTCTCGGTGGCGGCGGGGCTTTCAGAGGTCCTGCTCAGCCCTGTGATCGCGGCCATCCCCTCGGAGCATCCGCAACGGGATATGAGCCTGCTTCATTCACTGTATGCCTTCGGTGTGTTTACGGTGGTGATCGTCAGCACCGTGTTTTTTAAGGTGTTCGGCAATGCAAGCTGGCCCTATCTGACCATGTTTTTTGCGGCTCTTCCCGTATTGGCGGCAGTCCTGTTCATGGTGTCTCCGATGCCGGATATGGCACCTGCCGAGAATGTGGCAAGCGTTGAGGGAACGAAAAAAAGGGCAATCGGACTTGCCCTTTGTGTAGCGTGCATTTTCTTTGGAAGCTGTGCGGAAAATGTCATGTCCAACTGGATCTCCACTTATATGGAAAATGCTTTGCATATCGATAAGGCCCTGGGAGATATCCTGGGCATGGCGATGTTCGCCATCCTGCTGGGTATTGCCAGGATCCTGTATGCCAGATACGGTAAGCGCATCTGCGGTGTGCTCCTTTGCGGTATGCTCTGCGCCGTCGCGTGCTATCTGATCGTCGCGCTTTCCTCCAATGCGGTATTGGCCCTCGTGGCGTGCATTTTAACGGGCTTTTTCACTTCTATGCTATGGCCCGGATCGCTGATCATGATGGAGGAAAAGCTCCCCGGTGTCGGTGTAGCGGCCTTTGCGCTGATGGCGGCAGGCGGCGACCTGGGTGCCTCGGTAGCCCCTCAGCTGATGGGTATTGTGGTGGATCAGGTGTCGGCAAGCTCGTTTGCCCCGGAGCTCGGCGCAAGGCTGGGACTGACCGTCGAGCAGATCGGTATGAAGGCGGGAATGCTTGTCAGTGCCATTTTTCCCCTGATCGGCTCGGTGCTGCTGCTCTTTATCATCCGATATTTCAAAAGCACCGGAACCAAGCAGCCGCCGGCCGACAACACGACTGACACGATTTCACCTGATACAGGAGGACATGGCAGATGATAAGCATCAGGATCATCGACAGAGCACACAAGGATGACATCAACATTCCCAACCAGCCCTTCAAGCTGTTCGGCTTGATGCTGCCTTCATACAACAATGGAAAATGGGATCATACCGAGCTCTGTTTCCCGCCTGAAAACCATACGGAAATGGTTTTCCCGGATGAAAATTACGATTACGACAAGATGATCAAGGATCATGCTTTTATCGGTGCGTACGACGGGGAGGCATGCATCGGTCTTGCCATCATGCGGCAGGATTTCTTTCGGTATATGTATTTGTATGATTTGAAGGTAAACGCCAAGTATCGCGGTAAGGGTGTGGGTGCCATGCTCATTGAAGAAGCAAAAAAGCTCGCATTGAAGCAGGGCTACATCGGTGTCTATACGCAGGGGCAGGATAATAACCTTGGTGCGTGTCTGTTCTATCTGAAATGTGGGTTTGAGATCGGTGGCATCAACACCCATATTTATAAAGGAACGTCGCAGGAGAATAAGAAGGATATCTTTTTCTACTGCGACGCAAAATAAGCGAAAGCATGGCTTATGGGGGTGATGGTATGATACGGAAAATGACATTGAGCGATTATGCTGCCGTGTTTGACCTTTGGATGAGTACGCCGCATATGGGGCTACGTACGTTGGATGATTCCGAAGAGGGAATCACACTGTTTTTGAGGCGCAATCCCGAAACCTGCTTTGTTGCCGTGGAGGGTGCAGAGGTGATCGGTGTGATCCTTTGCGGACACGATGGAAGGCGAGGGTATATTTACCATACGGTTGTCCATCCGGATCATCGCAAGCAAGGGCTCGGTACCGCTCTGATCGATGCTGCAGTGGCCGCCTTGCAGAAAGAAGGCATCACCCGTGTGTGCCTGAACGTGATGGAAAGCAACGAAGCGGGAAAGCAGTTTTGGAAAAAACGCGGCTGGGAGAAGAAGGATTTTCTCGGCTTTTACAGCAAATCCATTACAAAAAAAGAAAATTTGCCGCTGTTTAAGGAGCAATAAAAACAGGCGCGGGGAAGATCCAAAAGCTTCCAACGTCCCCCAATGAGGCATGTGCCCCAATATCTGAAATGAGGTGAATCGGATGCAGAACGAAACGAGATGCAGCTGGCTCAATCTGAGCAATGCAGTATATGTAAAATATCACGACGAAGAATGGGGACGTCCTTTGTACGACGATCAAAAGCTCTATGAGCTTTTGATATTGGAGTGCTTTCAGGCGGGACTTTCATGGGAGTGCATTTTAAACAAGCGGGAGAATTTCCGCGTTGCCTTCGATCAATTTGATATTGACAGAATCATTGCCTACGACGATATCAAAAAGCAGGAGCTGATGGGCAATCCGGGTATCATTCGAAATCGCTTGAAGATCAAGGCAGCTATCAATAACAGCATCGTTTTCAAGGCCATTCAAAAGGAATACGGCTCGTTTTCCGATTACATATGGTCCTTCACCGATCACAAGGTGGTTATAGAGGAGTTTACCGTGCGAACCACCTCGCCACTGTCCGATGCCATCTCCAAGGATCTGAAAAAGCGCGGTATGACCTTTGTCGGATCGACCATTATCTATTCCTTTCTTCAATCCATGGGTGTGATAAACGGCCATTCCAAGGATTGTATGTGTTACCATGCAGTGTTAAAAGACAGCAAAAGGGAAAAAACGGCGGGTCCCCTTTGAAGGCTCAGCTTTGCTGTATTGTTTCGTAGAATTTTACCGCATTTGCAATTTCATCCTGATCGGGGTGACCCTTCGCCATGCCGCCGATCAGCTTAAAGGGGCCGAAGGTGTTAAAGCCAAAGCATCCGTATTCACCGAGAATGGTGCTGTTATGCTTGCGCACTGCCTCTGTGATCGCCTTGGTGTAGCCCTTCTTTTCCGCCCCGTAGGTGTATAGAAAGAATACCTTTTTGCCCTCGGGCAAACGGTTTTCGGCATAGCTTAAAAGTGCCTTCTGAAATTTGGAATAGTAGATGCCGGATGCAAAGCCGATCCGATCGTATTCGGAAAGATCGGCAGGTGCATTGGAGACCTCGATCAATGTGACCTCATGCTTTTCTGCGATGGCATCAAGCAGCTTTTTGGTGTTTCCATGGTGCTTGGAGTAATAAATAATAGCGGTTTTCATCATATCTCTCCCTTGACTTTTATTGGTATATAAATTATACTATGTATGGAATCGGAGCGCAAGTACGCAGAATTTATATACATAGTACGTCAAAGTATACCAAGGAGGCCGTATGAAAAAAGAATTGACCGCAGAAGAATATCTGAATCGCGTGATGACCGCAAATGTGAGCGATAACTGCCCGATGCGCAGGACCCTGGAGCTACTGAGCGGTAAGTGGCGTACACATATCATTTATGAGCTTTGTAAAAAGCCCTCCTGCCGCTTTGGGGAATTGAAAAAGGCGGTGCCGCGGATCACCAATACCATGCTGACCTCCACCCTGCGCGATCTGGAGAAGCTTTGCATTGTCCGCAGAGAGCAGTTTAACGAGATCCCGCCCCATGTGGAATACTCGCTGACCGAAAAGGGTAAGGCGCTCCTGCCCGTATTTACCGAGCTTGCCAAATGGGGGGAAGCCCATCTGGGGGAGTAACCGCGGCATGCCGACCGCAAATCATTTACTACCTTAAGATCAATCACGGAGTATGATCAAATGTCAAAAGTAAAAGCATGGCTTCAAAAACAAAAAAAAGAGACCTCCATTTTGCTAAGGAGCATCCCAACACCGGTTGTGACCTTGTTTGTTGTAAGCGTTATTTGCATGAATTTGCTTGCCTATAAAACGCTTTTGCAGCTTGATTTTATCGCCCTTGACGGCGGTATTCTGATCTCATGGCTGTCGTTTATGTGTATGGATATGATCACCAAGCATTTCGGCCCGGGGGCATCCAATCGTATATCGGTCCTTGCCGCCATGATCAATCTGCTCACCTGCCTGATTTTTTTCGTGGCAAGCATCATCCCTTCAAATGCCAGGGATTACAGTGCCTTTAACGAGATCTTCGGGGGAACATGGTTTATTCTGCTGGGCAGTACCGTTGCCTTCCTTTCCTCTGCGGTTATCAACAATATGCTGAACTGGATGATCGGGCGCGCCTTTCGAAAAAATCCCGACGGCAGGCTTGCGTATGCCATGCGTGCTTATGTTTCTACCTTTATCGGTCAGTTTTGGGATAATTTTATCTTTTCGGTCATTGTTTTCGTTGGATTTGCACCCGTTTTCTGGAACGGATTTCATTGGACGATATTGCAATGCGCCATGTGCTCGCTGACGGGGGCGGTGGCCGAGTTGATGATGGAGATCGTTTTTTCGCCCATCGGATATCGCATCGTGACGGGATGGAAGGCCACCGCCGTGGGGAAGGAATATCTGGATTATATCGCACAGGGGAGAAAATAAAATGAAGGTTTTGATTACGGGAACAACGCAAGGTATCGGTAAAGCCATCGCGGAGCTTTTTTTGAAAAAAAAGCATACCGTTATTGGAATTGACAGACAAAAGGCAAGCATCGTTCACGAGTGTTATACGCATTATACGTGTGATATCCGCGATTATGAAAATTTGCCCGACATAAGGGATGTCAATATTTTGATCAACAATGCGGGAACGCAGAATGAGCATGACATAGATGTTAATTTAAAGGCGCTGATCCGTGTCACCGAGGCATACGGCGTTCAAAGCAATATCAGATCCATTTTAAACATCGGCTCTGCCAGTGCACATACGGGCGCGGAATTTCCGGAATACTGTGCAAGCAAGGGGGGGGTGCTGGCTTATACCAAAAATGTGGCCATGCGGATTGCCCGATACGGCGCGACCTGCAACAGTCTGGACCCCGGAGGGGTTCTGACACCGCTCAACGAGCCTGTGATGAATAGTCCCGAGCTATGGGCGCAGATCATGGACGAAACACCGCTCAGACGCTGGGCAACGCCCGAGGAGATCGCGGAGTGGGCCTATTTTTTAACGGTCACAAATACCTTTTGCACGGGGCAAAGCATTCTGGTTGACGGCGGAGAATCCATTAACTACCATTTTATCTGGAAGGATTGATATAAGCCCTTCTCTGCGGGAGAAGAGAGCACCATACGGTTAAATTCCGTATCGTGCTCTTTTTTTGTGTCACGATCAAAGACCGAAACTTTAACAAAACACAAACATTTTACAAAAAAGACGCAAACATTGATGCGGTATACTCTATTTCAAGCGATGAACAATTTTCGGTGAGAGGGGTAAACGAGTTGGGCAATATTTTTCACGATTTTTATGATACCTTAAAGGAAAACGAGAAGGATATGCTGATCCGCAGATCGGGCTCCACATCCAAGGATCAAAACGAAAGGATCCGTGCGGGACAGAGCTACCTTTATAAAAAGCAGGGCATGGAGAGTGAGGTCATCGAGATTCGCTTTGACAGAAGGGTGTCGGGCTCGGCGCTGAGTCTGGCGATGACTCGTACGAGAAAGCGTTATCCGTATTTCAAGACTAAGCTGGTGGAAAAGGACGGGGATTTCTACATCGTTCAAAACCGAAATACGCTGGCGGCAAGAAAAAGCAAGCGACTTGCACGGCTGGGGCATATGAGCGTGGGGCATCACCTGATCGACGTCACGTATCGGGAGAATACCATCTTCGTTTCCTTCCATCACGCCCTTTGTGACGGACGCGGGATCATGCCCTTTATCGAAACGCTGATCTATTACTATTGCAAGCAAAGATACAAGACCAAAACGGTTCCCGAAGGGGTGCGCCTGCGGAATGATCCCTTGCTCCCCGGAGAGACGGTGGATCCCTTCATGCAAGGATACGATTTTGACGAGAACAAGGAGTTTATCTCCCTGTCCCGCGATGCCTTTGCCATTCCGGAAAATGCTCCCTCCACCGAGCCTACCGACTACCGCTGTGAGATCAAGGTCTCGCACCGTGATTTCATGAAGGTGTGTAAGGAGAACAATGCCACACCCGTGATTCTGGTGTCCCTGCTGATGAGCAGAGGGATCAGTGCGCTGTATCCCGACTATGACAAGCCCATTAACGCCAATATCGCCACCGATATGCGGGAGGCGCTGGACTGCCCCAATACCTATAAGAATTGCGTTAAGAGCATGATCCTGCCGTACAGCCGTGAGCTTTCGCAAAAGACGCTGAGGGAGCAGGCGACCGAGCAGCGTGCCCTGCTGAACGCTCAGCGCGACCGTGACTATTGCAGAAAAGAGGCAAATGCCATGCTGGGGCTGTTCAACAAGTTGGATTCGCTCCCTTCCTTTGAGGAAAAGCAGAGGATCATGTCGTATTTTGACAGCTTTCTGCTCAATACCTATGTGATCAGCTACCTGGGCCAGTTTAAATTGGGAGAAAATGCGAAGCATATAAAGGAAATGTATTTTTACAATTCCGGGGCGGCGGGGCTCGGCATCAATATGATCGCATGCAGGGATTCCTTTTGCATCAACTTCAAGCAGAGCTTTTCCTCGGACCGATATGTCAAAGCGTTTTGTGCGGAGCTCGATCGGCTGGGCATCGGCTATACGGCAAGCGACATGATTCCGTTTTTAACCCCAACGGATTCCATTATGAAACGAAAGAATCAGGAGGATACACAAAATGAACGCGATTGAAATCAGAAACCTATCCAAGAGCTTTCGCGGTATGTATGCGGTGGATCATCTGAATATGACCGTGCCCGTGGGTGCCATTTACGGCTTTATCGGGGAGAACGGGAGCGGAAAATCCACCACCGAGAAGCTGATCTGTGGGCACCTGGTGCCCGATGGCGGAGACATCAAGTTATTTGGCAGGGATTATACCGATCCCGGTGTCAGAGTCAGAGTCGGTGCTCTGATCGAAAACGCAGGCTGCTTTCCGAACTCCAGCGTGTGGGATAACCTGATGATGCAAGCCATTAACCTCGGTCTTGAAAATCGTGCCGATGAGATCAACCGGGTGCTGAAGATCGTCCGCATGGAGGATTCGGCTCGCATCAGCTTTAAGAGCTGTTCCCTCGGCATGAAGCAGCGCATCGGTATTGCCATGGCACTGCTCGGCGACCCCGCCCTGCTTATTCTCGACGAGCCCATCAACGGTCTGGATACCGACGGAATGCGGATCATGCGTGAGATCCTGATCGATATTACCCAAAATTACGGCTGCACCGTGGTCATCTCCTCTCACATTCTCGGCGAGCTGGAAAAGATCGCCACCCACTACGGTATCATCCGTGGGGGCAGGATGATTCAGGAGCTTTCCGCAAAGGAAATGGAATCGAGATGCCGTGTATTTACCTCGCTCAAAACCAAGGATATGCTCGGCGCGGGGAGCGTCTTGAAGCAGAAGTTCGGCAATGTCCGTGAAGAAGAAGGATATTTGCGCGTCTATGATGTTGACGACACCGAAATGCTTGTGGCCTATCTGTTGCAGAACGGTCATGTGGTGAGCGAGATCCGAAAAAACAAGGTCGGTCTTGAGGAGTACTATGTCGAGCTGATGTCAAGAAGGGAGGCAGAATAAAATGACGCACGAATTAAGGTTTGAAACCCCAACCTTTACTCAAAGAATCAAGGGGATGCTGGGCGTGGACTTTTATCGCCTTTTTCATACCCCGATGTTTTATATTTTCCTTGCGATCGCCGCGTTTATCCCCGCGCTGATCCTGGGCACCACGGGCATGTCCAATCCCGACGGCACGGTGTCGGCACCGCTCTATACCAATGTGTGGAATGCGATCGCCGCCAATACGCCCCTTTACGCCTTCGAGGATATGGGCGGCTATGCCAACATGAACATGGTATTCATCTTCGGCGGTATCATGGTATCGATCTTTATCGGGCATGATTATAAGAGCGGCTACGTCAAGCAGCTCTTTACCACCCACGCAAAGAAGCAGGACTATATGATGTCCAAAACCCTTGTCTGCGCCTTTGCCATGGCTTGCATGTGCGTCACCTATCTGCTGGGTGCCGTGGTTGCAGGCGCTCTTGTGGGTCTGGATTTCTCGGTGAATTTCGGCTCTCTGCTCATCGCCATCCTCAGCAAGATGATCATGAGTCTGGGGTGGGCAAGCCTTTATACCTTCCTCAATGTGATCTTCAGAAGATATTTCGGCGTTTCCATCGCCTCCTCCTTCCTGTTCGGCACGGGTCTGCCCATCATCGCCATCGGTATGATCGTCGGCAATTCCGCAGGCTCCTTCCTGAACATTTTCCTGTACGGCTCGTCGGTTTATGCCTGCCTGTCCGCCAATATGGTGACCCTGCTGGTTTGCCTTGCCGTTTCCGTCGCATGGGCGGTGGTTTACAACGTGCTCGGCTCATATATCCTCTCCAAGAGTGACGTATATTGATAGGAGGTCGTGAAATGAATGCAATAGAAATCACAAATCTCACAAAGAATTTTGGTGAGAAGCAGGCGGTGAACGGGCTGAATATGACCGTCCCCGCAGGTGCCATCTACGGCTTTATCGGTGAAAACGGCAGCGGAAAATCCACCACCGAAAAAATGATCTGTGGACTGATTCTCCCCAGCGGCGGCTCCATCAAGCTCTACGGCAGGGACTATACCGACGAGGATGTGCGGGCAAGAGTCGGCGTGCTGATCGAAGCGCCCGGCTGCTTCCCGGGGATGAGCGTATGGAACAACATGATGCTGCAGGCCTCCAATCTCGGCATCAAGAATGCAGAAACGGAAGTGCAAAAGGCGCTGAAAACAGTACGCATGGAGGGCGCGGCAGGGAATAAGTACAAGAACTGCTCCCTGGGTATGAAGCAGCGCATCGGCATCGCCATGGCACTGCTCGGCGATCCCGCACTTCTGGTGCTTGACGAGCCCCTCAACGGTCTGGATGCGGACGGTATGAGAATTATGCGAGAGGTCCTGACCGACATCACAAGGGACGGCAAGCATACGGTGGTCGTTTCCTCGCATCTGCTGGGTGAGCTGCAAAAGATCGCCACCCACTACGGCATCATTCGCCACGGCAAAATGCTTTGTGAGATGACCGCCGCAGAGCTTGATGCAAGCTGCCGCACCTACGTGGCGCTCCAAGCAAGGGATATGAACAGAGCAAGGGCGCTGCTGGGGTGCAAGTACTCCCGGGTGGAGGAGGACGAGGCGGGCTATCTCCGCGTTTACGACGCCAAGTCGCCGGAGGAGATCGTGACCTATCTGTACGAAAACGGGATCCTGATCCATGAGATCAAAACGGATAAGATCTGTCTTGAGGAATACTATATCGACCTGATGAAGGAGGGCAAGTGAGATGGAAAGCACCGTAAAATTCGAGCATAAGAGCTTTGGGCAAAAGCTGAAGACCATGCTTGCCGTGGATTGCCGCAGAATGCGCCAAAGCCCGATCTTCTATATCTTAGTCGGTGCTGCTTTCCTGATTCCGGTGCTGATCCTTGTGATGACCACCATGATGGAAGGCACCGTTTCTACAGACCCCACCACGGGGGTGGAAACGGTGATGGAGGGCTTTACAAGCGTATGGCAATCCATTGGCTCCGTGGGCGGAGAGAGCAGCGGAATGAGTATGGATCTTGTGAGTATGTGCAACATCAATATGATGTATTTCCTTGCGGCGGTCTTTGTGTGTACGTTCGTTGCCGACGATTTCAGAAGC
Organism: Clostridia bacterium; assembly: GCA_017451735.1. Classification (GTDB taxonomy): domain Bacteria; phylum Bacillota; class Clostridia; order Oscillospirales; family CAG-272; genus Firm-07. Next base: position 8,705 of record JAFTNU010000014.1, on the reverse strand, counting down.
GGTTACGCCAAAAATCTGTTTACCGTCCGTGCAGGCAAGGTCGATTACGTCGTTTCCAAGACGGTGGTCGGCTTCATCGGCGGTGCGGTCATGTTGATCGCTTATTTCGCGGGAGCCATGCTGGGCGGTGCGATTGCGGGATTGCCCTTTGATCTCGGGACGCTGACGGTGGGCAATATCGTGATGTGTATGCTTGCAAAGGTGTTTCTGATGCTGGTGTTCGTTGCGATTTTCGTATTGGTCAGCGTTGCAACCAAGCAAAGGCTGTGGGCGTCTATCGTGGGCTCCTTGGGGGCGAGTATGCTGCTCTTTACCATGATCCCCATGATCACGCCGCTCAATGCTACGATCATGAACGTGATCCTGTGCCTTGTGGGCGGCGGGCTGTTCGGCATCGGACTCGGCGCGGTCAGCAATCTGGTGCTCGGGAAAACAAGCCTGGTGTGATCGGTATTGTGTAGCAGAAGATCGTAAAAATTTTATAAAACTATTGAAAATCCGTTCAAAAGGGTGTATAATACACTCACAACAAAATAAACGGGAGCTTGTATACAGGCTGAGAGGAAGGTGCGACCTTCGACCGAGAACCTGATTTGGATAATGCCAACGTAGGGATGCCTGATATGGGAATGTCGGGAGAAGCATAGGCTTTATGGGAGCTATCCGGTCGGGTAGCTCCCTTTTTGTTGCAATTTTTACGGAGGTGGAGACATGGTAAGAGCCAATGGAGAAGAGCTTGACATTGCGGGCAAGACCATAACCGAATACCTGGCAATGACCGATTATGATGTGAGAGTGATCGCGGTGGAACGCAATGAGGAGATCGTTCCCAAGGCACGGTACGCAGAAACCGTGCTCTGTGACGGGGATGTTGTGGAGATCGTGACCTTTATGGGAGGTGGTTGATCTGTTTCCCACAAAAGAAGAGTGGATGTCGGCATTGATCCAACGTCACGGTGCGGCACTGCAAGGGGCCTTTTCGGCGGCAACGGTTGCAGTGTGCGGCCTTGGGGGGCTTGGCTCCAATATTGCCATTCTCCTGGCCCGTGCCGGCATCGGCAAGCTGATTCTTATTGACTTTGACCGTGTGGACATCACCAATCTGCACCGCCAGCAGTACAAAGCAAGTCAGATCGGTGTGTATAAGACCGATGCTCTTACAGATAACCTTCGGGAGATCGCTCCGTATATCGAGCTGGAAGCACACACAGAGCGCATCACCGAGGATAACGCCGTAATGCTTCTGAAAGATGCAGATATCGTATGTGAAGCCTTTGACGATGCCAAGGCCAAGGCTATGCTGACGGATATCGTCTTATCGGAAATGCCCGACAAATATCTTGTTACCGCTTCGGGAATGGCAGGTATGGGAACAGCCAACAGCATTAAAACAAGAAGAATAACGAGCAGGTTCTACCTTTCGGGGGATGAGATAAGTGAAGTGTCGGACGATATAGGACTTGTTGCCCCCCGTGTTGCACTTTGTGCGGCACATCAGGCACATACGGTGCTTCGTATCATAGCCAAACAATTTGAAGTATAAAGAAAAGAGGATCATCAAATGAGCAACGACAAACTTATGATCGGCGGTCACGAATTTAACTCCCGTTTTATTCTTGGCTCGGGTAAATATTCTATGAAGTTGATCGAAGCGGCGGTTAAGGATGCAGGGGCAGAGATTATCACTCTTGCTGTCCGCCGTGCAAACACCAAGGAACAGGAAAACATTCTTGACTATATTCCCGAAGAAATTACGCTCCTCCCCAACACATCGGGGGCAAGAAATGCCGAGGAGGCGGTTCGTATCGCCCGACTGGCGCGTGAGCTTGGATGCGGTAACTTTGTCAAGGTCGAGATTATGCGCGACTCAAAATATCTGCTCCCCGACAACGTGGAAACCATCAAGGCAACCGAGATACTCGCAAACGAGGGCTTTGTGGTGATGCCGTATATGTATCCCGATCTGAACACCGCCCGTGACCTTGTAAATGCAGGCGCGGCAAGCGTGATGCCCTTGGCCTCTCCCATCGGCTCCAACAAGGGGCTTGCCACAAAGGAGTTTATTCAGATACTGATCGACGAGATCGATCTGCCCATCATCGTGGACGCGGGCATCGGCAGACCCTCCCAGGCCTGCGAGGCGATGGAAATGGGCGCGGCGGCCATCATGGCAAACACTGCGCTTGCAACCGCAGGGGATCTCCCCATGATGGCATCGGCCTTCAAACAGGCCATCGAGGCAGGTCGTAAGGCTTATCTTTCGGGGCTTGGCAGAGTTCTCACCCGTGGCGCATCCGCATCCGATCCCTTGACAGGCTTCCTCAGAGATTGAGGTGACTATCATGGAAAATCAATTCTTTGTGGATTCGGCGTATCTCTCGCCCGAAGCACTTGCGAAAAAGCATCGCATCGAATCCGATCCCACAAGCCGTAAGAACCACATGGAATATCTGCCCGGTATGGAGATCATCGAGTCGGACGTGTGTTCGCAGGTCATGGCGCAGATGAACGCCTACGACTATTCAAAATATACGGCAAGAGATGTGCGAGCAGCATTGGAGCATCCGACCTGCTCCATTGAGGATTTCAAGGCGCTTCTGTCGCCTGCCGCCGAACCCTTTCTTGAACAAATGGCAGAGAGAGCAAGGCTTGAAACAAGTAAGCATTTCGGAAACACCGTCTACTTGTTCACACCTCTTTACATAGCGAACTACTGCGAGAACTATTGTGTGTATTGCGGCTTTAATTGCTATAACCATATCAACCGTATGAAGCTCTCTATGGAGCAGATCGAGCACGAAATGAAGGTTATCGCCGACAGCGGTATGGAGGAGATCCTCATCCTTACAGGTGAGAGCCGTGCACAAAGCAACGTGGAGTACATAGGCGAAGCCTGCAAGAAAGCGAGAAAGTATTTCCGTATGGTCGGACTTGAGATCTATCCCGTCAACACAGACGAGTATCAATATCTCCACGAATGCGGTGCGGACTACGTGACTGTATTCCAAGAAACATACGACGCCGACAGATACGAGCAGCTTCACCTGCTGGGGCACAAGCGGGTATGGCCTTATCGCTTTGATGCACAGGAGCGAGCCTTACGCGGCGGTATGCGAGGTGTGGCATTCTCGGCACTCCTCGGTCTTTCCGACTTCCGTAAAGATGCCCTTGCAAGTGCTCTCCACGTTTATTATTTGCAGAGAAAATATCCGCACGCGGAAATGTCGCTGTCCTGTCCCCGTTTGCGCCCCATCATCAACAACGATAAGATCAATCCCTTGGATGTTCACGAAAAGCAGCTTTGTCAGATCATCTGTGCCTACCGTATTTTCCTTCCGTTCGTGGGTATCACCGTATCCTCCCGTGAGAGCGCGGAATTCCGAAACGGCATCGTAAAGATTGCCGCCACCAAGGTGTCCGCAGGCGTTTCCACGGGCATCGGCGACCACGAAAGTAAATACAGTGGCAAGAAAACCGATGGAATTCAAGGTGACGAGCAGTTTGAGATCGACGATAACCGCAGCCTTGATAAGATGTATAAGGACATCGAGAGCGAAGGACTTCAGCCCGTGCTGAACGATTATCTGTACGTATGACCGATTGGTCAAGGAGAAGAACATGAAAAAAATTGATACGACACTTTATTTTATTACCGATTCCACCGGCTTTGACGAAGCCGAGTTCCTTCGCCGTGTGGAAGAAGCGTTAAAAGGTGGCGCTACCATCCTTCAGCTCCGTGAAAAGAATAAGACAACGGCAGAGTATATCGCAATTGCCGAGAAGGTACACGAGTTGACGAGAAAATACAATGTTCCGCTTATCATTGACGACCGTATTGACGTAGCGTTGGCGGTAGGCGCGGAAGGTGTTCACCTCGGCAAAGAGGATATGCCAATTGCCACGGCCCGAAGAATCCTGGGTGACGATTTCATTATCGGAGCTACCGCAAAAACTGTTCCGTGGGCGCTGGAAGCCTATGAGGGCGGCGCGGACTATCTCGGCGTGGGTGCGATCTATCCCACGACCACAAAGGTCAAGACCGTTCTGACCTCTACCGAAACGCTGGATGCCATCTGTAAGGCGGTCCCGATCCCCGTCAATGCGATCGGAGGACTCAACAAAACTAACATCGATGTGCTTCGCGGTATCGGCATTGCGGGCTTTTGCGTTGTATCCGCAATTATGAAGTCTGACGATCCGAAGGCTGAAACAAAAACGCTTCTTACTATTGCCAAGGAGCTGACAGGCAAGAGGTAAGCTTGCGTTCGTAAAAAGCGGCAGACCGGGGGCACCACTCTCTTGTCGCTATACAAAAGTAATGCAAAAAACACAAAGGAGTAAAAAATGAGAACAGCATTATCAATCGCGGGAAGTGATTCCTGCGGAGGCGCCGGTATTCAAGCAGATTTGAAAACAATGACGCTAAACGGTGTTTATGCCATGAGTGCGATCACGGCACTGACGGCGCAGAACACGACCGGCGTAAGAGCCATTCAGGAGGCAACTCCAGCATTTTTGGCACAGCAGATCGATGCAGTGTTTGAGGACATCCGTCCCGATGCCATCAAGATCGGTATGGTAAGCTCAAGCGAGCTGATAAAAGTCATAGCAGACAGACTAAAGCATCACAAGGCTGAGAACGTAGTGGTGGATACCGTTATGGTTGCCACAAGCGGAGCAAGGCTGATTACCGAGAAAGCGATAGACACACTCAAGGAATGCTTGATCCCGCTTGCATCCCTTGTAACTCCAAACATTCCCGAAGCCGAGGTTTTGTCAGGCATTTCCATAAAAAATGAAGCGGATATGATAAGAGCTGCCGAAATCATCGGTAATACCTACGGTTGCTCGGTTTTGGTCAAGGGAGGTCATAGCGTGAGCGATGCCAACGACCTGCTTTACGAAAACGGAGCATGCCATTGGTTCAAGGGGAAGCGGATCGACAATCCCAACACCCACGGTACAGGATGTACGTTATCGTCCGCCATCGCCGCAAATCTTGCCAAGGAATATGACCTGCATACCTCGGTACAGAGAGCCAAGGACTATATTTCGGGCGCACTGGCTGCTATGCTTGATCTCGGTCAGGGCTCCGGGCCTATGAATCACGCTTTTGATCTGAACAGCCAATTTGCCAAATAATTTTGCTTGAAAGGAACCACAGAAAAATGAGAAGCCATACCACACAAATGGATGCCGCAAGGCAGGGAATCATTACCCCCGAAATGAAGGCGGTTGCCGCTAAGGAATACAGAACCGAGGAAGAGATCAGAGAGCTTGTCGCAAAAGGACAGGTTGCTATTTGCGCGAACAAAAACCATATCTGTATCGATCCCAACGGTGTCGGCTCTATGCTTCGCACCAAGATCAATGTCAATCTTGGTGTGTCGAAGGATTGCAAGGACTACAATATCGAAATGGAGAAGGTCATGGCGGCAGTCAATATGGGGGCCGAGGCGATTATGGATCTTTCCTCTCACGGCAATACACAGCCCTTCCGCAGAAAGCTCACAAGCGAATGTCCCGCGATGATCGGTACCGTCCCCGTATATGACAGCGTGATCCACTACCAAAGAGATCTTGCAACCCTTACCGCAAAGGATTTTATCGATGTGGTGCGCCTTCATGCACAGGACGGTGTCGACTTTGTCACCCTCCATTGCGGAATCACCCGCAAGACCATCGAGCAGATCAAGAAGCACAAGAGAAAGATGAATATCGTCTCCCGCGGGGGCTCCCTTGTGTTTGCCTGGATGTGCATGACAGGCGAGGAAAATCCCTTCTACGAGTATTATGATGAAATCCTTGAGATTTGCCGTGAATATGACGTGACTATTTCTCTTGGTGACGCCTGCCGCCCGGGCTGTCTTGCCGACGGCAGTGACGTGTGCCAGATCGAGGAGCTGGTGCGCCTTGGCGAGCTGACCAAGCGCGCGTGGGAAAGAGATGTTCAGGTCATGGTGGAGGGACCCGGACATATGCCGATGGATCAGATCGAGGCCAACATGAAGCTTCAGCAAACGATCTGCATGGGTGCACCGTTCTACGTTCTGGGGCCCATCGTGACCGATATTGCTCCCGGCTATGACCATATTACCTCTGCCATCGGCGGTGCCATTGCGGCATCCGCCGGCGCGGCCTTCCTTTGCTATGTTACTCCCGCAGAGCATTTGGCGCTTCCCAATGTGGACGACGTAAAGCAGGGTATTATCGCATCCAGGATTGCCGCTCATGCCGCGGACATCGCAAAAAAGATCCCTCACGCAAGAGATATCGACGATCGGATGGCAGACGCGAGAAGGGCGCTGGATTGGGAAAAGCAGTGGGAATGTGCCCTCGATCCCGAAACCGCAAAGCGTATTCGCAACGAGAGAAAGCCCGAGCACGATGATACCTGCTCCATGTGTGGCAAGTTCTGTGCGGTCAGAAGCATGAATAAGGCCTTGAACGGGGAATATATCGATATTCTTTGAGGAGAAGAGAAGGGCTGACCAAAACGGTCAGCCCTTCTTGATAAAAATGATTTTTCTGTTGTCCTTTGTATGTTTCAGCTTCCGAAGGATCTTATTGGCAATTGATTATTCGGCACATGCTTTCTTGTTGAATATATTGAATATCATAAAAACAGCATAGACGATCAACACGATACCAAGCATCATAGGCGCATAGCTCAAAAATCCGCTGATGACCTTAAGACATATGCCCAACGCAATGCTGGCAGCTCCGATGATAAGCTCACCGACAAATTTAGAGGTCGAAGCATCTTTTTTGATGAATTTTATGAGAAAAGCGTCTATGAGCAGCGTCGAACCGATGGCGATCAGTCCCCACGGGATAAATCCCGTAATGATGACCGCCATTTGATTCACGATGAACATGATGCCAAACGCAATCAGAATCATTCCGAGCATACCGTGCATATTGGCGATACTTTTTTTCGTTCTTACGGAGTTTGTGACGTATAAAAGCCCCGTTATCGAAATGCTGAAGCCGATCAGAAAGCTCAGCCCTCTCACACCGTAGCTGATCGAACAGCTCAAAAGAATTCCGGTAACCAGCAAAATATATGCAATAACAAGCCCTCTCATCTGTACGCCATTTAACTGTTTCTTTTCCATTTGAATTCTCCTTTCGATTTTGCTTTCGTTACAGAACGATGAATGTGCAAGTAGCGGGAGCAAGTCTGAGCGTTCCGCCACATTGCCGAATGGGAACAAGATCGGGTAAAGCACCTGAGTCACTTATTTTCAACACCTTCCCGTTCAGAAGCATCGCTTCGGAGCGGATATGCCCATTACCGGAAAGCTGATAGATTTCGGCATCTTGTGAAAGCTCTACCGTGGTTGCTTCGGTCACGGAGTTGTTAATGATGAGGTAGGCGTATCCGTCCTGACCGTCCCTGCGAGAATGGCAGTAAATATGCGCGCCCTCGGTGTCGGGATTCCCACAATCGTATACGGTCGTTCCCATCAGCCTGTTCCAAAGCAGAACGGCAAAATAGTTTGGGCGGGGATCAAACGTACCGTGCTTCAAAAATCCGTAATCCGAGGAAGCAAGGGTATTGTGAAAGATCACACCGTCGGTGATCACAGCAAAGCTGCCAAGCTCATTGAGCGTGCGGAGCACATCAAGATAGGTGGATGCCCAAGTGTTGCCGCCACCTCCTGCGTCTCCCGATTCGGTGACCCACATCTGACCGTCCGGAACATACCTGTCACGCAAGGGTGCATAGGCCCTTGCATTCAAGGGAGCAACCTCCAAATATGCATCGGTGTGCGCCTCATCACCGTCCCAATGTCCTGCGGGCATCATAGAAGCGAGGCGCTCGGAAATGCCGTTGTAATAGTGATAGCTGAAGACGTCAAGGGGAATTCTTGTTCCGTGCATCAGCTCCTGTGTCGAACACATCTGCATCAGGCTGCCGATTCCCGCCCCGACGCTCTTGCTGTCGAGCTTGCCCATCGCGCCGTCTCCCAGCGAGCAGGGACCTACAAGCAAGCATTTCGGATAATGTTCCTTTACCCAACTGTTAAAGATATCCTGATCCCTGGCATAATCTGCGGCGGTATACCCCTGCGGAGCGCCGGAGGCCGCAAGCATGTTCGGCTCGTTCATGAATTCCGCGGCATCGATATCCACACCGTACGCATGGCTGAAATCAAAGATTTTCTTGGTTTGTGTCAGGTCAAGCGGACCTCCGTTTGGATGATCTCCCACGCAGTTGCTGACCGATATGAGCAGCCTTGTGCCCATGGCCTTGACAAAATCAAGCACGCCTATCCATTGCTCTCTCGTAAGCACACTTGCATATCCGCAAGTTTATGGAGATGCAGACCTTAACGCCGATACTTCTGCGAGAGCTTATTGAGAAGATTGAGGTCTTTCCCGTAGAGGGAAAGGGCAAGGACAGAACGCAACGCGTTATCATCCACTACCGTTTTGTCGGCAGGCTCGACATTCCCGGCATCATTCAACGTCCGTACTTTATCCTCGATTCTCGTCAAGGCGTGGCAATCGAATACCTACCAAACGCAATCTAAAAGAAAAAAGAGTAGCAAAATGCTACTCAACACAACAAAATATAAATGCAGACATAAAAAATATCGAGTGTCCATAACTTAAATCTTTTATGAACACTCTATATGGTCGGAGTTACAAGATTTGAACTTGATACTTCTTGCTCCCGAAAAAATAAGCCATCGTTT
>JAFTNU010000013.1 GCA_017451735.1 Clostridia bacterium | reverse complement strand
GTTCGTCCCCTTTTCGTATTCAATTTAATAGAAACAATCAAGCCATTTGACGATGAGTGTTTTGCGCCCGTCTGTTAAATGGCTTTTTGTTATATTTTATTTTCAAGAGGAGGTTTCTTTCAATGAAGCAAACAAAAAAACTGACGTCCCTTCTTTCGACATTATTGGTTGTCGCGTTGTTATTGACAATGTCGATAGTAGGCTTGACTGTTACGGTAAGCGCTGTGGGTACGGCGCCGACTGACGCGTGGAAAGCGTATGCGGCAGATGCTTTTGAGGGCGGTACGGGTACTGAAGAGAGCCCATATCTCATCGCTACAGAGGAGCAATTGGCAAAGCTTTCCGTTGATGTAGCAGGCGGAGAGGACTATAAGGGCGTGTGGTTCAAGCTGATGAACGATATAGATCTGAGCGCGCATCGCTGGAATCCGATTGGGCAGTACAAATGGACTGCGAACGTGGTAATTCACAATAGTTTTTCGGGAAATTTTGACGGAAACGGAAAAACGGTCAGCGGGATCTACGTAGATGAAACAACGGATGGCTTTTCGGGCGGCTTGTTCGGCTGTATTACAAATCCTGCCTCCGCGAGCGACTCTATCCTGCAAATTGAGATTCGTGATCTCACCGTTGAGGACGCGGTGATATACGGAAACGAAGAAGGCCTTATCCAGGGGTATAACGGTATTCTGGGCTCATACGTTTCGGCAGGAATCGACAGAAATATCCTCATCGAGAACGTACACGTTTCCGGTTCGCTTCATATTACCTGCACAGACGGTAGCTACTCCGTCGGCGGTATGGTCGGTTCTGCGGACAACGTAACGTTTACCAACTGCTCGGTAGACGATATTTACCAGCATGCAGCAACCAACAGCGGCGGATTTGTTGGAATAGACGATAACTGCACCTATACGGATTGCTTGGCTCGCGGAGCGGTGTACGGCTCGTGGGCTATGGGCGGCTTCGTCGGCTATACTACCTTGCAGGATTCAAGAGATGGCAGTACCCATTCCACCTTCACGCGTTGTGTTGCTGACGTGGACGTAATCGCGAACAACTGGAACGTCGGCGGCTTCGTCGGTTTATCTGTGGGAGGTGTATTTACCGATTGTGCGGCATTGGGGGATGTGGAAAGTCAGGTGACCGATTGGGAGCCGCGCGTAGGCGGCTTTGCGGGAAATCTGCAGACGTATTATAGTGATGATGAAGTTGGTCCCTATCCATCTGTTCTGACCAACTGCTATTTTGGCGGCACGGTTAGCGGGGAGCATGCGACCATTCTGCCGTCGGCGCTGGTTGCGAGCGTTTCCGAGGATGCTATAATTACAGGCTGTTCCTACGACGCGGAGAAAAATCCCGACGTGAACGTATTCTCTCAAGCGAATGGAACTGCTGTAGTTTCCTTTACTGCAACCGCTTTCACCACGGATGAGGCGATCAATGTTGTTTGCGATGGCTTGTACGGACACCATCAATATGTTGGAAGCACCTGTAAGATTTGTGGACTGGAGCAGGTATACATCAACGCGGACGGATATTGGGTGATTGACGGCGAGGTAACCAATGTTCAGGCAACAGGCGAAAAAGGCGATAAGGGTGATGCCGGCGAGCAGGGTATCCAAGGTGAAAAAGGGGATGCCGGAGTCGCGGGCGAAGACGGTGTTGACGGCAAGGACAGTGCAGACGGATTGACCGTAGCCGCAATCGTTATCGGCAGTATTGCGCTTGTAAGCAATATTGCCTTGATCGCATACGTACTTATCAAGAAAAAGAGATTGTCCTGATTTTCAACAATTGGAGAGTGCAATGCGCTTTTTAATAATAAAAAGCAGAAAAAAGAATCCCATTGACATCAATGGGATTATACCGCCGAGAAAAGATTGAACGGCGGATAAGGGTTTACCGCCAGCCCATAAAAAACGGTAAGGCATACGGAGCAAATCCGTATGCCTTTTGCTTTTATCAATATGAATAGCTGAAATAAACGATAAAAGCGAACCCGTTTCCATTAGGAAACGGGTTCGCTTTTAACTTATTTGGTGACCCGTACGGGAATCGAACCCATGTTACCGCCGTGAAAGGGCGGTGTCTTAACCGCTTGACCAACGGGCCTTATTTACAAAATGCGGACATTCATCCGCATTTTGTAGATATTGGTAGCGGAGATTGGACTTGAACCCATGACCTACCGGGTATGAACCGGTTGCTCTAGCCAGCTGAGCTACTCCGCCATTTTTGGAACGCTTGTATATTATAGCATATGTCCCTCCTTTTGTCAACACCTTTTTGCAAAAAATATCAAACAAATCACAAAGCCGATTTCAAGGGATATTTGGTCGAAACAGGGAGTTTCATATTTTTTTAAGTAAAATAAGCAAATAATTTAAATACTTTACTTGAAATATTGCCTGTTTGAATGTATAATATATAGTATAGTTTTAAGTTATGAATTTCATAGCCAAAAGCAATGGATTCGATGAAGAAAGGCAGGTCGTTATGTACACATTCAAAGGCGGTACTCACGTGCGGGAATACAAGAATACCGACAGTGCCCCTATCGAACGTATGCCGGCTCCCCCCACAGTTGCCATTCCCATGTCTCAGCACATCGGCGCACCCTGTCGCCCGGTGGTCAAGCCCTGGGACCATGTGGATTACGGTCAACTGATCGGCGAGGTGGAGCAGGGACTGGGATGTCCCGTGCACGCCAGCGTGTCGGGTACGGTTAAAAAAATCGAAACGCGCCTGAGCGCGCAAGGGAACCCGGTGGAAGTCGTGATTCTGGAAAATGACGGACTCTATACCAAGTCCGATCGTATCAAGCCGTTTCCAAAGCCACTGGAGGAGGCAACCCCCGACGAGATCGTAGAGGTCATCCGCTCTGCCGGTATTTCGGGCATGGGCGGTGCTACGTTTCCGACTTATGCCAAGCTGAAGGGGGCTATCGGCAAGGCTGATACGCTGATCATCAACTGTGCCGAATGTGAGCCCTTCATTACCGCAAACCACCGTATGATGCTGGAGCATCCCGAGCGTATCATCGACGGCACCCGCGTTTTGATGCAAGCGCTGGGGTTGAAGAGAGCTTTGATCGGTGTGGAGGATAACAAGCCCGACGCCATTGCGCTATTGCGCGAAAAGGCACCTACGTACATCAAAATTTGCACTCTGAAAACCAAATATCCCCAGGGCGACGAGCGTCAGCTGATGTATGCACTCCTGGGGAAGGAGCTGCCTACCGGTAAGCTGCCCGCGGATATCGGATGTGTTATTTTCAACGCCGAGACCGTGGCCGCCATCTGGCACGCTTTCTTCAACGGTACACCCCTTTGTAAGCGTGTGGTGACGGTGGACGGTGATTGCGTGGGGCGTCCCGCAAATGTTAAGGTGCCCTTGGGTACCTCCTACCGCGATCTGATCGAATATTGCGGCGGACTGATCAAGCAGCCCGAACGGATCATCAATGGCGGCCCCATGATGGGAAATGCTCAGTGGGATTTTAATGCCTCCATTACCAAGGGCAGCTCGTCTATCCTGGCACTGTCGCATGAGTTTTGTCAAAAAGGGCATAGCTCCTTGCCCTCTGCCTGCATCCGTTGCGGACGCTGTGTGAAGAATTGCCCCATGCATCTGATGCCCAATATGCTGGTCAATTTTGCCATGCGTCGCCGTTGGGACGATGCCGCGGCCTACCATGTGATGAGTTGTGTGGAGTGCGGTACGTGCTCCTATAATTGCCCCGGCGGTATGCAGATCGTTCAGCACATCCGTGTGGCAAAGGCAACGATCCGTGCCGCTCAGACGGCGGCCAGAATGCGGGAGGCTGCCCTGGAAAAGGAAAAGAAAGGAGAGGTGGCAAGCAGTGAACGAAAATGAAAAAATCACACCCGTTGACGGGGATTTTTATGGCGGATTGCTGACCGTCACCCCCTCACCCCATATCAAGCACACCGATACCACCACCCGTGTGATGGTGGATGTGCTCATTGCCCTTGCGCCTGCCTTTATCTGGGGCATCATCGTTTTTGGGCTTAACGCTTTTCTGATGCCTCTGATTGCCGTGGCGGCATCGGTCTTTTTTGAGTTTGCGGTGCAAAAGCTCTTACATAAGCCTGTTACGGTGGGGGATTGCTCTGCCGCGGTGACGGGTCTCTTGCTGGGCTTCAATCTGCCCGCCAACGATTCCTATTTTCTTCCTGTGGTCGGCGCCGCCTTTGCCATTGTGGTGGTCAAACAGCTTTTTGGCGGCATCGGTAAAAACTTTGTCAATCCCGCACTCGCCGCCCGTGTCTTTCTGTTCCTCTCCTGGCCTACCAAGATGGCGGCTTACCCTGCGGCCTTTGACCGCACCGTGGTCGATGCCGTCGCATCCGCCACACCCCGTGCCGGCGGTGAGGTGGAATTGCTGGATCTGTTCCTCGGTAAATGCGGGGGATCCATTGGCGAGATCTCAACTCTGCTGCTGTTGGTGGGTGGTGTCTACCTGCTATTGCGCCGTGTCATCACCTGGCACATCCCCGTGGCGTATCTGGGCACGGTCGCGCTGATCACCTTCCTTTTCCCTCAAGGCGGAGGCTTCTTCGATCTCACTTTCATGCTCACCGAGCTTTGCTCCGGCGGTCTTGTACTGGGAGCCGTCTTCATGGCCACCGATTACGTGACCTCGCCCGTTACGGCAAAGGGGCGCTTGATCTTTGGCGTGGGCTGCGGACTCCTGACCGTGTTCTTCCGCTATTTCGGCGCTTATCCCGAGGGGGTATCCTTTGCCATTCTGGTGATGAACTGTCTTGTCTGGTATATCGATAAATTGACCCGTCCCCGCGTATTCGGAGGTGCTCGCCATGGTAAATAAGAAAACTGTGTGGTCGGTGGCCAACATCGGCCTGCGATTGCTGATCATCTGTCTTGTGGTTGCCGCTCTGACTGCTCTTGTTTATGCCGTGACAAAGGATCCCATCGCCGAGGGCGAGCTTGCCCGCAAGGAGGAGGCCATTCGTCTGATCTTTGTCGATGCCGCCGATTTTGCCGAGGATCCCGCTATTGTGGGAACGGGGGTGAACACGGCCTTCAGCGTGACCGATGCCGCAGGAAATGCACTTGGTTGGTGTGTGGACTATACCGGTACCAGCGATTACGGCGGCGATGTGAATATGATGATCGGTGTCGGCAATGACCGAAAGGTCATCGGCGTGCAGATCATCTCGCATTCCGAAACCTTTATCGACCGCTATCTGGATGATGAAAACCGCTATACGGGCATCGATCAGGCCTACGGTACCGATCTCAGTGCCGGTGCTACCATGTCCTATAATGCCATTCGCAATGCCATTGCTTCGGTGGAAAAGATCTTTGCCGTCGGCGAGACGGCGGAGGCGTCCGATACTGCCCCCCTTTTGCTGATGGGCGGTAACGTGAAATTGCTGTTTGCCGATGCCGCAAGCATTTCCGAGGAGGAAACCGTAGAGGCCGTCGGCGTAAATGAGGTACGTATCGTTAAAAATGAAGCAGACGACGTGCTCGGCCGTTGCGTATATTACACTGCAACAGGCGGCTATAACGGCAATATCAGCCTGCTGGTTGCCGTAGATACGGCAGGGAAGGTCATCGGTATGCACGCCCTTTCCTATTATGATTCGTTGCTGTATTTGTATCTGGATGAAAATGACTGCTATGTCGGCGTGGATCAACCGCGTGACGCCGATGTGCAGGCGGGAGCCACCCGCTCCTATACGGCGCTGCGCAATGCCATAGAGGCAGTTGAGGCGTTGCAATTGGGAGGTGCCTGATGAAAAGCTTTTTGCGTCAATTAAAAGAAGGAATTTTGGATAACAACCCAACGCTGGTTCAGCTGCTGGGTATGTGTCCCACCCTCGCCACCACCACCTCGGTGCAGAATGCCCTCGGTATGGGATTGGCCGCTACGGCAGTGCTGATTTTTTCCAATCTGTTCGTGTCCCTGCTTCGCAAATTCATTCCCAAGCAGGTGCGCATTGCCGCCTACATCGTGATCATTTCGGGCTTTGTGACCATGGTGGAGCTGTTGATGAAGGCCTATCTCAATTCGTTGTATCAATCCCTGGGTATTTTTATCCCGCTGATCGTGGTCAACTGTATCATCCTGGCCCGTGCCGAGGCATTCGCCTCCAAAAACAAGCCCTTGCCCTCCGCCATCGACGGTCTTTCTATGGGACTTGGCTTCACGTTCGCCCTGCTGTTGGTGTCCACCGTCCGTGAGATCATCGGCAACGGCACCTTCTGCGGCATTTCGCTCTTTGGTGAAGGGTATGCTCCCGCCCTGCTTCTGGTCATGCCCGCAGGTGCCTTCCTGACCTTGGGATGCGTCATTGCCGCGGTGCAGAAGATCCGCAATATGGGTGAGGACAAGGCCCGCATGGAAAAGCTTTCCCAAGTGGAGCCTGAGAGCACAGAAAAGGAGGAAACGGTATGAGCTTTACGGATATTTTGCTCCTGATGTTCAGTGCGATCCTGGTCGAAAACTTTATTTTTGCCAAGTTCTACGGCTGCTGTCCCTTCCTCGGTGTTTCCGAAAAGCCCGATACCGCGCTCGGCATGGGTATGGCGGTCACCTTCGTCATGACGCTTTCCGGCGCTGCCACCTGGGCAGTTTACCACTTCCTTTTGGAGCCCTTCGGGCTGGAATATCTCAAGACCGTGGCGTTCATCCTGGTGATCGCGGCACTGGTGCAGTTTATCGAGATGTTCCTGCGCAAATTCATCCCCGCACTTTACGCATCTCTTGGCATCTACCTTCCCCTGATCACCACCAACTGCGCGGTGCTTTCGGCGGCGCTTCTGGCCATTCAGAATGAATATAACTTTATTTCCGCAGTGGCCTTCGGCTTCTCCTCGGCATTGGGCTTTACGCTGGCCATTGTTGTCTTTGCGGGTGTTCGCGGCAAGATGGAATTTGCCGACCCGCCCCGTGCCTTCAAGGGCTTTCCCATCACGCTGATCGCGGCGGGGCTGCTTGCCATGGCATTTGCCGGCTTCTCCGGCATTAAGCTGTAAAAGGGAGGGGAACGGTATGGAAATTTCAATGATTCTGATTCCCGCCGCCATCCTGGCGGCCCTGGGAGCCTTCTTTGGCATTCTGCTTGCCATTGCTTCCCGCGCCTTTGCCGTGAAGGTGGATGAGCGCGTGCCCTTGGTGCGCGACGCGCTCCCCGGCGCCAACTGCGGCGGCTGCGGTTATTCGGGCTGCGATGCTCTGGCCGCCGCTATTGTCGAGGGCAAGGCGCCCTGCGGCGCCTGCACCGTGGGTGGCGATGCCGCCGCGCAACGGATCGGCGCCATCATGGGCGTGACTGTTGAGAAGAAACAGCGGATGCGTGCCCAGGTCATGTGCTCGGGCGGCGATGCGCACGCTACCAAAAAGTATGCCTATGAGGGTGCGCAGGATTGCCTTGCGGCGGCGCGTCTGGCAGGCGGGGACAAACTGTGTCCCTACGGCTGTATCGGCCTTGGCTCCTGTGCATCGGTTTGCCCCTTTGATGCCATCCATGTGGAAAACGGCGTGGCGGCGGTGGACTACCGCAAGTGTGAGGGGTGCGGCTCCTGTGTGGCCATCTGTCCCAAGAGCCTGATCCGTCTGATCCCTTACGATAGCGCGCACTGGGTGGGTTGCATGTCGCAGGAAAAGGGCGGTACAGTGACCAAGCAGTGTAAGGTCGGTTGTATCGGATGCACCATGTGTCAGCGGGTCTGCGAGGCAGGCGCGGTGACCGTTAAGAACGCCTTGGCCGAGATCGATTATACCAAGTGTGTGAATTGCGGCAAATGCGTGGAAAAATGCTCCCGTAAGATCATCTGGTCTGCCGAACGGCAGGAGGGTGGATTGTTTATCCACAGACTGTAATGCAAAAAGAGGACCCGTACGCGAATTTTCGCGTACGGGTCCTCTTTTTGCATTGATTTTAATGATACAAGGCCTCAAAGCCGGATCTGAATTGGGGGTAAAGCGCACGGTAGATACTATAGTAGTGCATATAAGAGGCGTGACGGCCGGCGTCGGTGGCAACGGTATCCCCCGTGTGGACTGCCGCATGACACCCCGCTTCTACCGAGGGGTAAATGCCTGCGGCGCATCCGCCCAGAATAGCCGCGCCAAGACAGGCTCCCTCACCGGAGCGCCCCAAGCAAAGATCCGTGCCGTAAACATCGGCAAACATCTGTGCCCAGAAGGGGCTCTTGGCGCCGCCTCCGCACAGAACCATGTCGTCAC
>JAFTNU010000012.1 GCA_017451735.1 Clostridia bacterium | reverse complement strand
TGGCGCTCCTGTTTTTTTCAGATGGTGGGAATCGAACCGGATCGATAGCCGCCGAACAGGCGGCGTCCCGTCGCCACACCTTGCTACCCCATGTGGGTGGCGCTCCTGTTTTGCCGATGGTGGGAATCGAACCGGATCGATAGCCGCCGAACAGGCGGCGTCCCGTCGCCACACCTTGCCACCCCGCATGGGGTGGCGCTCCTGTTTTTTTTCAGATGGTGGGAATCGAACCGGATCGATAGCCGCCGAACAGGCGGCTATTCCTGTTTGTCAAATTATATTCTTGACTTTCCCGCTTGGTGCAGATATAATAAAATCAAATCCACAAGGAGGCTATCAATCATGTCCGAAAAAGTCATTCTGATCCTTGCAGACGGTCTGCGGCCCGACGCCATGATGACCTGCGGTCATCCCTTTGTCCAGACAATGAAGGAGATCTCCACCTACACGCTGAGCGCCCGAACCGTGATGCCCTCGGTCACGCTGCCCTGCCATATGTCCCTGTTCCACAGCGTAGATCCCGCGCGGCACGGCACCACCACCAATACCTACACGCCCCAGGTACGCCCCATCGACGGCATGGTGGAGATCCTGCGCCGCAACAAGAAAAAGTGCGCCTTTTTCATCACCTGGGATCAGCTCCGCGACCTCTGCCGCCCCGGCAAGCTGGACGCCTGCGATTATCTCAGCTGCTACAACTACAAGGACGTCAACGAGCTGATCACTCCCCGCACCATCAAATACATCAACGAGCAGCAGCCCGACTTTGTATTTCTGTATCTTGCCGACACCGACAACACGGGGCACGATTATGGCTGGATGGGCCCCGAATATATGCAGGATGCCCACGATGCCATCGAATGCGTCAAGCAGGTCTATGACAGTATTCCAAAGGATTACACCATCATTTTCCTTGCCGACCACGGCGGTCACGACCGCACCCACGGCACCGACCTCCCCGAGGACATGACCATTCCGCTCTTTTTCATGGGCCCAAAATTTGAGCAGGGTAAGATCCTGCCCGAGGCCTCCATCAAGGATGTGGCGCCTACGGTTGCCTCCCTGCTTGAGGCAGAGCCCGCCGACGAGTGGGAGGGCATCGCGCGAGTATAACGTAAGCCCTTGCATCCCTTTTCCAAGCAGAAAATTACCACCGCCATCCATTCAAAATAGCCAAAAAGCCGCACACGTGTGCGGCTTTTTGCGTAAAGCTACATTCGACCCAAAAAGTCCGGCGTATACACACCACGCCCTCGGCCTCTTGCCTCGGTCGAGATCCTACGTCGGCCTCTTTTGGCCTCCTCAGGATGACTCATGAAACATCATGTGCAAACATATCAAACAGCCGTATACTGCCCGTTCATTTTTCAAACCTTTTGGCATAGCCGCAACGGCGGTAAAGAGCTTCTACGGCGCGGCGGGCGGTAAAGCCTTCATAGATGGCTTTGGCACGGAGATTTTTCAAAATTTCCTGCAACGGTATGTTAAAAAGATTACCAAGCGCCAGATTTCCGTCGGCGTCCAGACAACAGGGAACCACCGTTCCGTCAACCAACACGCCGATCTGATCCCGCAGGCCGTAGCAAAAAATCGGCGTATCCGCATCAGCTGCCGGGGCATCGGGATCGGGCCAATCAAAATGCTTGCCCCATTCCAGAAACAGCTTGGGTGCAAGGCGCAGACTACTGCCGCCGCGGACCTCGCCCCACTCCCCGGGGAAGGCGGCACGAAGCTTTTTCAGCATGATTTGGTTTTCACCCTCGCCCTCGCCGCCCAGATTCCACAGCCGCAACGCCACAATGCACCCACGCTCTGCCACATCCCGCGCAAAGGCGATGCAATGCTCCAAATACGCAGGATCGGCAAAAGCAGGATTCGCCGCAGGGGCATGCAGGGAAATGCTAATCTTATAAGGCAGGCTTTCCAACACCGTATCGCCGCATTTTCCCAAAAGCGACCCGTTGGTGGTCAGCATGGGACGAAAGCCCTTTTCCCAAGCCCGTTTCACAAATTGCCCCAATAACGGGTGCAAAAACGGCTCTCCCATTAAGTGAAAATAGAGATAAGTCACCTGCCCCGCAAGACGATCCGTAAGCAGCTCAAACTCCTCCATCGTCAGTGACCTCTTGACCCGCTTTGTCCCATGGCAAAAGGAGCATTTTAGATTGCAAATATTCGAAATTTCTAAAAAGGCCTTGTCAATATGCCGCATAACTTGCTCCTTTCGTTTTCCCTTATTATAACACAAAAGTGCCCTGCTGTCCAGTCGGACAGCAGGGCACTTCTGCTTATTTGATCTCCTGTTCTAAATTGTCAAAAAGGGGAGAGGTAAAGAAATCGAGAATTGAGATCTCCAACCCGTCGCAGATCTTTTTGATGGTCGAAACAGTGGTGGAATTATTTCTGCCACTGACGATGTTGTTCAGGGTTGATTGCGTGATGCCGCAAATCGTTGAAAGCTTATTTAAGGTGATATCGTATTGTCGGCATAATTCCAAGATGCGAAAGCTAACCGCTTTTCCAATATTCATGCGCCTCTCCTAACTCTTGTGGGTTAATTATATTCTACTTGGCTTTCTGTAAATTATTTACCCCAAATGAGTTGACAAAAGGTAAAGCGCGTGTTATAATGTAGTCATAACTCAATTGAGTTAAACTATTTTAGTAAAGAGAGGATCGACCATGAAAAAACTTTTAACCATATTCCTTGCTTTGATGATGCTTGCCTGCACGCCTTTGATGCTGGCATCTTGTGGCCCCGAAAAGCAGGAAGTTCCCCAGAACACCAAGTGGGAGCTTTCGGACATTCAGAATATCGAGTTGGACGGTAAGCCGATTGATTCCGTTCTGGTCAGTTCAACCCAAGAGGTGCTGAAGCGTCTGTACGGGGAGTACACCTGGACGAAGGATTCTAAGGGCTATATTACCGAAACCACATTCAATAAAGACCGCATTGAATTTAAGGATGGCATGGTGTACTATCATGAGGCGGTGGGAAGCGGTGAGGGCGAAAAGTACAACAGCGCTACCGTTTATGCCAGCGTTGACTGGACTGTTGAAGAGTGCGGAACCTACGAGGGCAAGGAGATCACGGTGACCTTTTCCGAGTGCATAGATATCTACTTTGCCGAGGATCAGTTGGTCATGAAGGCACAGTTCAAATCCGGAAGCAGCGATTCCATCACCACCGCTGACCTGATTTTCACAAGGGTTGAAGCTCTGCTGTAAAAATCCAGAGTAAAATGGATCACAAGTCGCAAAAAACGGCTGAACGCATGTGCGTTCAGCCGTTTTTTGTACCCGTTTCGGGGTTTATTATGACTTGCAAGCCTCTTCGATCGCAACGGCAACTGCCTCGGCCCGCAAATCTTGCGGTATAAGCCTTTCGCCTGAATTGCATTATATCAAATCAGAAAGGATTGACAGTCTGTTTTTTGTATGATATAATGACCCCAAATTATAACACGTTAAGGAGCTGATGTTCCATGACATTTCATATTCATGATTACGGTGCTTTTCCGGATGGACGTCTGTGTACAAAACAGATCCAACAAGCCATTGACGATTGTTTCTTGAACGGCGGCGGAGAGGTTGTCATTCCCGAAGGAACCTATTTGGTTGGCGGTTTGCGTTTGCGTTCGGGTATCACGCTTCATTTACTTGAAAATGCCGTGTTGATGGGAAGCGTTTGTCCTGAAGATTATATGGATTATATCAACGACACCATCGAGCCCATCTCACAGGCAGAAAGAGAGAGTACGGTATCTACCGTAGTACCGGGGGCGCGGGTAGGAAGTGATGCTTGTCCTTATTCAAGATGGAACAATGCGATCATTCGTGCGATACATGCCCGAGATATTGCGATCATCGGTGAGCGTGGCTCCGAGATTCACGGACAAAACTGCTTTGATGAATTGGGAGAGGAAGGCTACCGCGGACCTCATGCAATCAATATGTGGTTTTGTGAGAACATCTTCCTTGGCGGATATACGATTCGTGACAGTGCCAATTGGGCACACGCCATTCAAAACAGCCGAAATATCACCGTAAAGGCTATCACGGTTTTAGGCGGTCATGATGGCTTTGACGTTCGTACCTGTGATCATATTTCCATCGATGGCTGTACCTTTAAAACCGGGGACGACTGTATTGCAGGATTCGATAATTTTAATGTAACGGTTCGTAATTGTTATTTTGAAAGTGCGTGTAGTATTTTTCGCTTTGGTGGCACCAATGTTCTGATTGAAAACTGCAAGGGTGTCGCCCCTGCAACCTACGGCCACCGATATAAACTCTCTTTGGAAGAAAAGCGGGCTCGCGCTGATACCACACCGTTGTGCAGGCACAACTGCAAGAATGTCTTTTTGTACTATTGCGATCATCGTGCGATGATTCGGCACACACCCGGAAATATCGTCATTTCACGCTCGGAATTCAAAAATATCGATGCGATCATGCGGCTTCCCTTCGGTCATCAATGGTGCTGTAACCGTTCCCTGCAAAATATTACCTTTGAAGAGTGTGTCTTTGATGGGATTTGTATGCCAATGAGGCTGGAATGTCCCGCGGAAGAGCCCTTATCGATACAGTTAAGGAGCTGCACCGTAATCGCCAGAGAAGGCTATGAGCAAATTGCTTTTATTACCGGAAATAATATTAAAAAAATCGAGCTGGAAAATGTATCAATCAACAATTTAAAAAATCCGGCAATCATTTGTGAGCCCCAAGCCGAGACCGTCGTCGTCTGATCGGAATCAATTGAAAAAGCACAATCAGATATTGAAATTTCAAAAAATAAAGAGTTGGACACATCACCTGAGGCAAAAGCCCAAAATGATGTGTCCAACTTTTTGTTTGTGGATGAATTGCAATCTTTGATTGCATGAATTGACGCTATTTGCTACGCAAATGAAGCGTCATGATTTCTCGCACGACGCTCTGCATCGAATGCTCCATGAATTGCCCTTTCATGCACTATGCGCATGGTGCGCCGCAGATGCAATTCATGAACGAAGTTCAATTCATGGCGTTAGCCAATTCATGCCCGCAAGGGCAATTCATTGTAATTCGCAAAGCGAATTACTTGCGCGTGATCATAAAGGAACTATTATTTTTTGTCAAATTCATCCAAAGTCCACGCTCTGCGCCATTGAATATAGGGAATACCGTTTTCGTCAAACAAAATTGGTAGCCAGACATAAGTTGCCAACGACGTGTTTTCTTCTGATAGGTATTTTATTTCATTCCAATTAAATAAAGGTTTTTGGTTGGGAGAGTATTGATGATAGAAAACTTTTTCCATATCAGGTAGATCCTCAGGAAGGTCAGTAAGCCACCTGTCGCCCAAAGCTATATAAAGGTCGGGGATGGTTGGATGCTTAAATACAGAGGAAAACTGAGCGTGGAAAGAGTTTTTCTTTACATCGTTTCAGCAGGTAAGCCCCAAATCCTTCCACTCTCCGTGAAGATCAGTCACATCGTATCCGACAGTAGGATTTGGAAAATATCCCGTTGTGCCGGAAGTGATGATGAATTTTCTTCCGTTGTGCTCAAAGTAGGCGGGAGCTTCTCTGGTCATGGGTGGGCCCTCCATTGGCAAATGCGATGTCCATGTCTCGGCAAAATCGGTATAGTCTTCATTGAGCTCTCGGAGGATCATTTCGCTGTGCGGATTTTCAAATACCGCATAGGCTTTTTCACCATCAATAAAAAGGTCAAAATCTCCTACGCAGTGGGGATCTGAGTTCGCATTTCCAATATATTTAAGCGAGTGAAGCGTATCTCCCGCACAGATCGCAAATTTGCCGTTTTTATAACCGTTTTTGGTATTTTTTGCCCAAAGAACATATTTCTTTGTTTTTTGTTATAGAGTATATGGGGTCTTTCCACTACGGTTGAGGGATAAAAAGGATCGTTCTCGTCATCGCTTTCGGGAACGATCATTCCCTCATCCTTCCAGTTATATAGATCGACTGAGGAATAGCATCTTACACCGTGGTGCTGAAATTGGCACTTCTCGCCTTGTGCCCTTCCTGTAATTCCTTCCTTGTTTTCTCCGTACCACCAGAACTTTTTATCGGCAAAAAGAATCGAGCCGCCATGTGCTTGTATAGGTTTTCCGTCAGTATCATACCACATTTTTCCAGGTCTGAAATAATAATACATCAATGTCTCCTTTTAAGGTTACATTCCCTGTCAGTTTTATTATATCATAATTATATCACATAATTTTCAAAAAAGCAACGAAAAGCCAAAAAACAGAACGCTTAGCTCTGCTTGTAATGATTGATCGTCCCTTGCCGCAGATTTCTCTGTCGGTAGTATTCAAGATACTTATTACAACCCTCCTCAAAGGTGAGTGTGCTTGCCGTCATTTTCAGCTTTTTCATTGCAAAAATCCTCCCGCTTTTGATAAAAATAAATTGGACACATCACATAGGCAAAAACCTAAAATGATGTGTCCAACTTTTTTATGGATGAATTGCAATCTTCGATTGCATGAATTGACGCTGACACGCCATGATTTGAAGGCTCACGCCTTCATGAATTGCCCTTATCATGCACCGTAGGTGCAATTCATGAACGAAGTTCAATTCATGGCGTTAGCCAATTCATGCCCGCAAGAGCAATTCATTGTAATTCGCAAAGCGAATTACTTATAACTCTCCTCAATAGCCACAGCCACAGCAACTGTCATGCCTACCATGGGGTTGTTACCTGCGCCAATGAGACCCATCATCTCTACGCATCAGACGCTTTGGTGGTGCTATGAGATCAGTAGCCTCGGCCTGCAAGCCTTGCAGTGTAAGCCTTTCGCGATAATCGCATTGCAAAATCATATCACGCTGAACACATCGTTTTCAGTTTTGCTGATTGCATTATATCGTGTTTGGGCTCATTCGTGCACGTTTTTTTGATAAATTCATTTGCGAAATTTTAAGGTCAATGCAAAACATATTGTTTTTTTCATTGTTTTATCCCCCCTTTAATCCTCTGCATTAAAGCAGTTCAACGCTTTTTCGGTAAGCGTAATCTGTGCTTTGCTCATTTGATTTTGCGGTGTCATGCGGTTAGGCGCAATATATCCACGCACACACAACGCCGACAAAAGATTATCAATCATAGTTTCGTCTTTGATTTCTGTTTCGTCGTAGATTTTTCTCGGCACTAAAAACATCACTTCATAGGTGGCTTTATAGTGTCCTTTCAAAAAATCCAACAACACCTTTTCCTTGCTGTTCATACATTCTTGCATTTTGTTTGTCCTCCTTGTTTTGTCAAAAATAAAAAAGGTGCGCCTCAATGAGAACGCACCCGAAAAATGCGTTTCCATTGTTGCCACACAATTCTCAACAAATCAGGATACTCTCCATCACTCGCTAAGCGGAAATCGCATTTTTGCCAAATCCATTATTAGCAAGTGAAAAAGGGTATAGTTACAAAACCCTCTATAAAAATAGAGAGTTATCCCGTAAAATGTGTTGATTAAATTGTGTGGCATGTATATTATACCACGTTTTTTCGAATAGTACAACAGTTTTTTACAAATAGTCTGGCCGTGTGTTGCACTAATTTTTGCATAAAAGAGTTGGACACATCACCAGAGCAAAAGCCCAAAATGATGTGTCCAACTTTTTTGTTATTAAATTTCAGCAATCAGATTTTTACAATGCTTTACGAAAGCCCCGAAAGCCTTGCAAATCAAGCAATTACTTGTAGCTCTCCTCGATCGCCACAGCCACTGCAACAGTCATACCTACCATGGGGTTGTTACCGGCGCCGATGAGGCCCATCATCTCAACGTGAGCGGGCACGGAGGAGGAGCCTGCGAACTGGGCATCGGAGTGCATACGGCCCATGGTGTCGGTCATGCCATAGGAGGAAGGACCTGCACCCATGTTATCGGGATGGAGCGTACGGCCCGTACCGCCGCCGGAAGCAACCGAGAAATACTGCTTGCCGTTCTCCTGGCACCACTTCTTGTAGGTGCCGGCAACGGGATGCTGGAAGCGGGTGGGGTTGGTGGAGTTACCGGTAATGGAAACGCCGACCTTCTCCTTCTTCATGATGGCAACGCCCTCGGGCACGTTGTCAGCGCCGTAGCACTTGACATCTGCGCGGGGACCGTTGGAGAATGCCTTCTTCTCGACGACCTTCACGGTCTCGGAGTAAGGATCGAACTTGGTCTTGCAGTAGGTAAAGCCGTTGATACGGGAAATGATGTAAGCCGCATCCTTGCCAAGACCGTTCAGAATGACGCGCAGGGGCTTTTTACGCACCTTGTTGGCGTTCAGCGCGATCTTGATCGCACCCTCGGCAGCCGCAAAGGACTCGTGACCTGCCAGGAAGCAGAAGCACTCGGTGGACTCGGAAAGCAGCATCTTGCCAAGGTTACCGTGGCCAAGACCGACCTGACGGTTCTCGGCAACGGAACCGGGGATGCAGAAGGACTGCAGACCGATGCCGATGTTGGCAGCGGCGGTAGCGGCGGACTTGTCGCCGGTGCGCTCAGCCTCCTTGAGAGCGATAGCGGCGCCTACGGTGTAGGCCCACTTGGCATTCTCAAAGCAGATGGGCTGGGTCTCCTCTACGATCTTGTAGGGGTCGATGCCCTGCTTGTCACAGATCTCCTTGCACTCGTCGATAGAGGAGATACCGTATTTCTTGAGAGCGGCAAGAATTTTTGCCTCTCTTCTTTCATATCCTTCAAATTGTGCCATTTTCACGTACCTCCTTATTGCTTACGGGGGTCAATGTACTTGACAACGCCGTCTTCGGGCTTGAAGCGGCCGTAAGTACCCTTGGACTTCTCGTATGCTTCGTTGGGCTCCATGCCCTTCTTGATGAAGTCGGTCATCTTGCCAAGAGAAACGAACTCATAGCCGCAGACCTCATTGTTCTCGTCCAGAGCCATGCGGGTGCAGTAGCCCTCGGTCATCTCCAGGTAACGGACGCCCTTTTCCTTGGTGCCGTACATGGTACCCACCATGGAGCGTGCGCCCTTGCCCAGGTCCTCCAGACCCGCACCGATCACCAGACCGCCCTCGGAGAAGGCAGACTGAGAACGACCGTAAACGATCTGCAGGAAGAGCTCGCGCATAGCGGTGTTGATGGCATCGCACACAAGGTCGGTGTTCAGCGCCTCCAGAATGGTCTTGCCGGGCAGGATCTCGGCAGCCATAGCGGCGGAGTGGGTCATACCGGAGCAGCCGATGGTCTCAACCAGGGCCTCCTCGATGACGCCGTTCTTGACATTCAGGGACAGCTTGCAGGCGCCCTGCTGAGGTGCGCACCAGCCCACACCGTGGGTGTATGCCGAAATGTCGGAAATCTGCTTTGCCTGGATCCACTTGCCTTCTTCGGGCAGGGGAGCGGGGCCGTGATCGCAGCCCTTGTTGACCTTGATCTGCTCTTGCACTTCAAGGCTCATGGCGTAAGGGCATTCGCTTACTTTGCTCATTGTTTTATCTCCTTTTTTAGATTGACTTGATTATAAACTCACCCGAAAAGCTCGGAAAAGTTACAAAAATTGCAATACGGTCTGTGTTTTCCGTATCAAAGGGTCTCAAGCAGGGGCTTGATGTACTCTGCATATTTTTCGCCGATGAAGGCGGCACCGTTGGGGTTGGGATGCACGCCGTCGGCAGAGTAATACAGGGGCTCGGGTTGGTCGGGGAGCACCTTGGCAAACAGAGCATCGGTGGGCATATACACATCCGCGAACTCCTTTGCCAAGCTCTCCACAATGGGGATCAGCCGATCCAGATCGGAACGCATGGGCTGCTTATCATCGCAATCCAGCAGATAAGGGCTGATGATCATGATCTTGGCATTGGTGCGCTTGCGGATCTCGGTCAGCAAGCAACGGTAGTTGAGCTCAAACTGGGCATCGGTGGTGGGAACCGCACCTGTCTTTTTATAGCGATGCCAGATATCGTTGATGCCGATCATGATCGACACCACATCGGGCTGAATATCAATGATGTCGGCAGTGGAGCGATCGAACAGCTGACCGGAGCGGTTGCCGGAAATACCGAGATTGATAAACTCAAACTCCACATCGGGGAAATCCGCGCGGATATGCTCGGCGGCAAATTTGGGATATCCCGCCTTGCTCAGGTCAAAATAATTACGCTTGTCACGGCCCGCATCGGTGATGCTGTCACCCTGAAACAGAATTCTCAGCTTTTTCATTTTACGATCTCGCCCAAAACCTCACCAAAGGCGGCGGCGGCATTGCACTCATCGGTATCGATATGCATGGCCAGAGCAAACTTGTCGGACACGCGAACCACCACATCATCAAAGATCACGGGGCGGGCGGTCTTGACGGCCACCTTGACGATCTCCTTGTCGGCAACACCAAAGGCGGCGGCATCGGCGGGAGTCATGTGAATGTGACGCTTGGCAACGATCGTGCCCTCGGGCATATCCACCTCGCCACAGGGGCCAACCAGCTTGAGGCCGGGGGTGCCTGCCACGTCGCCGCTCTCGCGGACGGGAACAGCCTTAAGGCCAAGGGTGCGGGCATCGGTAAAGGAAAGCTCCACCTGATCGGCCTTACGGAAGGGGCCGAGGATGCTGACCTTCAGCTCGCCCTTGGGGCCAACCAGCGTCACCTTTTCCTCACAGGCGAACTGGCCGGGCTGAGAAAGATCCTTCTTGTTGTGCAGTTCGGCATCGGCGCCGAACAGTTTGGCAAATGTTTCTGCCGTCACATGGATGTGGCGGGCAGAGGTCTCTACCACAAAATTCTTTTCCATGTTGAAAACCTCACTTATGTAAAGTTTCGGGTGCATCGGGCACCCATACGCCACTATTATAACATAATTTTTTTTACTTGTAAATGCAAAAATGAAAGAAAAGTCCACATATCGGCAAAGAAATTCGGGCAGAATAAGAAAAAATCGGAAAAGGAGTCCGCACATGAGTGAAGAAAAGGATCAAAACAGCGAAACAGAGCTGGAGGAAATATTCAAAAGCGGAGGTGTAACCGCCGGGAAAGAGGGAAATGCCATCCACTGTCTTTCCATTGTGGGGCAGATCGAAGGGCACTATGCCTTGGGTGAAGGGCAGAAGGCGACCAAATACGAGCATCTGATTCCCTTGCTTGTTTCGATCGAGGAAAGCGAGGAGATCAAGGGACTTCTGGTGATCCTCAACACCATGGGTGGGGATGTGGAGGCGGGGCTGGCGCTCGCCGAGATGATCGCCTCCATGAAAAAGCCCACCGTCTCGCTGGTGCTGGGAGGCGGACATTCCATCGGTGTACCGTTGGCAGTGGCGGCGAAGCGTTCCTTTATCGTCCCCAGCGCCACCATGACCATTCATCCCGTGCGGATCAACGGTCTGGTGCTGGGCGTGCCCCAGACCTATCGCTATTTCCAAGACATGCAGGGGCGCATCGTGGATTTTGTCTGCCGCCATTCGGACATTTCCAAAGAAAGATTGGAGGAGCTGATGATGCGCCCCGACATGATCGCCACCGATGTGGGATCGATCATCGACGGGCGTGAGGCGGTGGAATGCGGCCTGATCGACGAGGTGGGCGGGCTGGATGCCGCCCTTGACGCTTTGCACAATATGTGCCGGGATAAAACGAAGGTATGATTTTTCATATTCATGTCAAGCGCGGTGTATTTGATACAAAAATATGGGGCAGAGCTGGCTCTGCCCCATATTTTGCCTACATCACGTTCTCGATAGCTCCACCACAGTGGGGATATGTCCCGTTGCGGGCAGAACCTTTTTGAGCAGATCCTCCATGGAAAACGCCACGCTGGAGGTATTCACCAAGGGGTGACAGCCGATCTCGGCGGCATCCATCAGCTCCTTGTCGATCAGCAAGCGTACGCGGTGCTCTTTATCGTTGATCAGCCCCATCACACTGACCGCACCCGGCAGGAGGCCGAGCATCGCCTCCATATCCTCGGCGGAGCCGAAGGAAAGGCGGGCCACACCCAGCTGACCGGACAGCTCCTTGGTGCGAAAGGGCTTGTCACCGGGCATCAGAAGCAGATAGAAATCGGTCTTCTGACGGTTGCAAAGAAACAGATTTTTACACATACGTACGCCCAAAAGCTTGTCAATCTCCTCACATGCCTCCATGGTCATGGCGGCATCGTGATCGGCACGGCGGTAGGAAATATGAAGTCGATCCAGATAATCGTAAGCCGCCGTCTCACGGACCGAGCGGGATTCGGCAGGGCGCCCCTCACCCAATAAAATACTCATATTTTTTCTCCTTTTCCCGGTTTACCGCCGCCCATATCGCAAAGATCATACAACGGGCACCCCTCACACTTGGGCGCACGGGCGGTGCAAACATCCCGACCGAACTGCACCAGGCGGTGGCACAGGTCGCTCTGCTCGTCGGGCTCTACCAGCTTGACCATGGTTTTTTCCACCCGTGTGGGGTCCTTTTCGGTAGTAGGATACATTCCGAATCTGCCGCACAGGCGAATGCAATGGGTATCTGCCACAATAGCGGGGAGCCCAAAGAGATCGCCCCGCAGCAGATTGGCGATCTTGCGCCCCACACCGGGGAAACGAAGCAGCTCCTCCATTTCGTGGGGCATTTCGCCGCCGTATTCGGTCAGGAGCATGCGGGAGGCATCAATGATGTTCTGTGCCTTGGTATGATAGAGCCCACAGGGGCGGACGATCTCCTCCACATCGGCAAGCTCGGCATCGGCCATGGAGGCCGCATCGGGGTAACGGGCAAACAGATCACGGCAAACGATATTGACACGGGCATCGGTGCATTGGGCCGACAGGCGTCCCATCACCAGCAATCGCCAGGGATCCCCACCCGATTCCAGGGCGCAGACCGACACGGGATAGACCTCCTTCAATCGCGCCACGATCTTGGACATCCGCTCTTTCTTTTCCTTTTGCTTCATCAAAGCACCTCCTCTGCGGGGAAATATAGATTCAGTATAGCACACGGCGCAAAAAGTGTCAAATCTTTTTTGAAAAATGGGCTTGACAAGTGTTACCGCTTTTGGTATAATAGAGCGGTAGACAGGTGGATCCTGTTTTTCCGATCGGGATGTAGCGCAGTTGGTAGCGCGCCTGGTTTGGGACCAGGATGTCGCAGGTTCAAATCCTGTCATTCCGACCAAAAGCAAGGGGTTGCCCTTGGCAAGGCCGGAGCGGCAACCCCTTCTATACGCAACGGAGGCGTAGCTCAGTTGGTTAGAGCGCACGGTTCACATCCGTGAGGTCGAGAGTTCGAGCCTCCCCGTCTCCACCAAAAAAACGACAAAATTCGACAGAATTTTGTCGTTTTTTTATCCAAGCCGCAGGCTTGGTATATCATCACGACATAGTCGTGGATATCATCAAAGGCGGCACGCCGCCTTTGTATCTCATCACGCGTCAGCGTGCATGCTCCTGCGGCTTGATGATATACAATGGCTTCGCCATTGATTTTATGGCTAAAAATCACTTATTGATCTATTCCGAGCAGCATGCGACTGATAATGGAGAACCACGTTTATAACATCAGGAAGGGGCACCCGCAAGGGTGCCCCTTCCTGATGTTGGCGATCTTTGTGGTGCGGGGACTCTCCCATACACCTAAAGGGAAATTATCAGCCTTTCACCCGCTCAAACACCGGAATGATATCCAAAGGTGCGTCGACCGTGATCCGACAGCCCCCCTCCACAGCTTCACCCGTATGAATGTTTTTCCAACGGCCTTTAGGTAAATAGACCTCGCGTCGGCGTGCACCCAGCTCCAGCACCGGGGCCACCAGATAGCGACTGCCAAACATATACTGATCGTCCAATTCCCAGCACCCTTCGTCCTCCGGGAACTCATAAAACATAGCGCGAAGCAACGGTGAGCCGTTCTCGCTGGCCTCTTGCATCAGGGAGGCGATATAGTCCTTGATGGAAAGGCGGATATCCAGATATTTTTTCAGAATCTCATAGACCTCCTCGCCGTAGCTCCAAAGCTCGTTGGGCTGACCCGTATGGGCCTTGCCGCCACCCTTGTCGGAGAGCCGCGGAATATCGTGAGGCCCACGGTCGCCGTGCATACGCAGCACAGGGCAAAATGTTGCAAATTGGAACCAACGGATCAGCAATTCGTGAAAATCGGGATCGTTCACGTCACTGCCAAGGAAGCCGCCGATGTCGGTATTCCACCAGGGGATGCCTGCCATGCCGATATTCAGTCCCGCACAGAGCTGCACCCGCAGGGTCTCAAAATTGGAGTTGATATCCCCCGACCAAATCACGGCGCCGTATTTCTGACCGCCTGCCCAGGTGCTGCGGGCCAGATTGGCGATCTCGGTATAGCCCAGCTTCTTCATATTTTCATAAAAGGTGCGGGTATAACCCAGGGGATATTCGCTCATAACCTCGGTGGCAGGGCCTGTATGATAGCGATAAATGTCAAAATCACCGCAATGATATTCGGGCTCGGCCTCGTCCAGCCAAAAGCCGTCGATGCCATAGTCGAGATAATGCTCTTTGCACTTTTCAAACACAAACTCCATTGCCTGTTTGTTGGTGGCGTCTACATAATAGTATTGATTCATGCATTGTGCCTGACCGCGATCGGTCCACACCAAAAAGCCTCGTGCGCGCATTTCTTTAAAATATTGGCTGCCCCGTTCCACTGTAGGCCAGACCGAAACAAGACATTGGGTGCCCATGGCGTGCAGCTCGTCCACCATGGCCTTGGGGTCGGGCCAATAGGTGGGATCAAACTGCCATTCGCCGTCCTTTGTCCAATGGTAAAAATCAATGATGATACGGTCCAGAGGGATCCCGCGGCGATGGTACTCCCGTGCCACCGACAAGACCTCCTCCTGGGTGCGATAGCGGAGCTTGCATTGCCACAGTCCCAGTGCGCTTTCGGGATACGCGGGCGCTCTGCCCGTGACGGCTGTGAAATTCCGCACCAGATCGCGGGGGGTGTCGCCCACGGTGATCCAATAGTCGATCTCCTTGGCCGAAACGGCCTCCCACTCGGTGAGGTTCTTGCCAAAGGTCACCTTACCATAGCCGGGATTGTTCCAAAAGAAGCCATAGCCAAGGCTTGAGAGCTGATAGGGCACGCTGATCTGACTGTTGCGCTGTGCCAGCTCCAATACACAGCCCTTCAGATCAAATTCGGGCTGCTGATACTGACCCATGCCGAAAATGCGCTCCCCCTTGTGAGAATCAAAGCGCAGCTTGATTTGAAAGTTATCGCTTTTCATGATCGCCTTGTATTCACGGGCATGTATGAAAAGGGGCTTGGCGTGGGGATTGACGCCATTGAAATTGCGGGCATATTCGCGCAAAAACTCGACACCGTCCCTTTGAAATCTTAACCAACCGCCCTGAAGATCCAACTCGACAGAAATGCGGCCGTTGCGCACAGTGGCCTTTGTCTCGCCCACCTCGATCTCGGCCACGGCACCGTGAGGCTCGGTGAGGGCATGATCCTTGCCCGTGAAATCGGCATTGACGGTGGCACGCACGCGGAGTGCATCGGGCCCCCATGCCTCGATGCGCAAGGTCTCGCCCTTACTCTCGGCGATCAACACCCCGTTTTCAACGGTCAAACAGGCTTCAGCTTTTGTAGAAATATACATGATACACCTCCTGAACAGTATTCATCTTCATTTTATCGCACGGCACTTGACGCGGCAAGTCGTTTTGTACTATAATAGTAATCATAAATTAAGATTTTGGAGGAGTCATGATCTTTTTTGAAAGTGATCGGACGCGCTCTGACGGAGAGCTGTACTATAGCCGCCATTTTCACGATCTGGCCAGCCATCTTCACTTGCACAACAGCTTTGAGCTATTGTGCCTGGAGGAGGGGGAGCTGATCCTGGAGCTTGGCAAGGAGACCTTTACGGTACGGGCCGGGCAAGGAGTACTGCTCTTTCCCAATCAGGTCCACGGTTATCGGCGCACGGGGCCATCCCGCGGGTACGTCTGCGTTTTTTCGGCCGAGCTGGTGGGAGAATTTTCGCAAAAAACACAAAAATTCTACCCCGTATGCCCACTTTTTGATCCGGAGGACCCAAGCCTTGGAACGCGGATTTCCTCTGCGGCGAAGGACCGTTATCTACTGAAATCCCACCTTTACGCCATGCTCCATTCCTTTGAAAAAGCCGCCGTTTACGTCCCACGCGCCACTCACGGTACCGAGCTGACGGGGCAGATCCTCTCCCTGATTGCCGAGCGTTACCGCGAGCCCATTACCATGCGGGAGATCGCGCGGGAGATGGGATATGATCATCGCTATCTCACCAATCTGATGCAACGTGGCCTGCATACCACCTTCCGACAGCTGTTGAACGAATATCGCATCTCCCATGCCAAGCATCTGCTGATCAGCACAAATTCACCTGTCGAGCAGATCGCGGGTGAGTGCGGTTATGAGTCGATCTGCTCCTTCAACCGCAACTTCAAGGAGATTGCAGGCACCACCCCCACCGCCTACCGACATAGCCGAGCGTAGTCCCGGGCGGGAAAGCTCGATTTTTTAAGCCCTGCGGAATATGCGTGACATCACGCATATTCCGCAGGGCTTTTGCCGGTGCGTTTTTTAAAGAAGTTGGAAAAATAGTGGATAGAGGCAAAGCCGCACATATCGGCCACATCCCCCACCTTATAGGCGCGGAGCGCCAGAAGCTGCTTGGCCATTTCCAGGCGCTTATCCAAAAGATCGTTCATGGGGCTCTGACCGAAGAACTCGGTATACAGAGCACAAAAGCGACTGACCGAGTAGCCAAGCAATCCCGCCATTTTGGCAAGATCCCATTTTTCGTTATAATGGTTGAGAATTTTGACCCGTGCCCCGGAAAAGCGCAAATAAAGCGAGACGTCCTCCTTTTTCTGTTGCCCCTCGGCGCGCTTCAGAATCACCAGCATCCGATAAATGGTATCCGAGACAAGACGCGCGCTGAAGGGGTCGTTCCGCACCGATTCCTTCATAACGCTGTTCAGTGAAGCCGCCAGCGCATCCGCTTTTTCCAAGGGAATAAGGGTATCAAAAAGAGGGGCCAATTGCTCCATCTCCCCCTCGTCGGCGGAAAAATAGATCCAATCGTTGATAAACTGAGACGCATCATCCAAGGGCCCGTGAATCACAGTCTCCCCGGGTCGGTGCAGCAGGCAATCGCCCGCCTTCCCCTCGATGCGCTTACCGTCAATGACACAGAAAAAGGGGGTACGAAAGCACAGGAGCAAATAATGCGGGGCATGCCTGACCTTGAATACAAACCCCTCCTTGTGCTCGGTAGATACACCGCAAATGGCACAGCGGAACATATGGTAGCAGCTCCTT
The DNA here is from genome assembly GCA_017451735.1 of Clostridia bacterium. Taxonomy (GTDB): domain Bacteria; phylum Bacillota; class Clostridia; order Oscillospirales; family CAG-272; genus Firm-07. Next base: position 49,344 of record JAFTNU010000012.1, on the reverse strand, counting down.
TTCAGTAAGATAGTGCAAATTTACCGAAAATATAATAACATACTTCAACGACAAAATCAAGCATCGCCCTTATAATTAAATCAAAGAAATTTTGTTTTGGAAGGAGCAAGTCAATGACACACGAAAACAAATTCGGTATGTTTATCCATTGGGGCTTTTATGCCGTCACCGGCGTACAGGAGCAGGTCTATGCCCGCATGGATCTCCCCCGCGAGGAATACGAGGCGCTGATGCACAAATTCGATCCCGTCAAATACGACCCCGAAAAATGGGTGCTGCTTGCCAAAGAAGCCGGGATGAAGTACATCTGCTTTACCACCAAGCACCACGACGGCTTTTGCATGTGGGACACCAAGGAGACCGATTACAGCATCATGCACACGCCTTACGGCAAGGACGTTTTAAAAATGCTTGCCGACGCCTGCCAAAAGCACGGCATGCTCCTTTCCCTTTACTACTCCTGCCCCGACTGGCACCACCCCTACGGCTACAACCCCGCCTCCACCCACCAGTGGAAGGCCGTAACCGAAAACGGTAGTATCGACACCGTTGCCTATCGGGAATACGTCCGCCGTCAGGTCCGTGAGCTGCTGACCGGCTACGGCCCCATCTACACCTTCTTCTGGGATATTCCACCCAAGATCAAGGACCCTTCCCTGAACGAAATGATCCGTGAGCTCCAGCCCGGCATCTTCATCAACGATCGGGGCTATGACGTGGGCGACTTCTCCACCCCCGAGCGGGAATACAAGGCGGCCGAGGAGGAGCGCTTTACCCGCATGACCGAGGCCTGCAACTCGGTCGGCGAGCAGAGCTGGGGCTACCGCGCAAACGAGGATTTCTACTCGCTCCGCCACCTGACCACCTCCATCGACCGCATCATGGCCATGGGCGGCAGTTATTTGCTGAACGTCGGCCCCGACGGCCTGGGTGAGATCACCGAGGACTACGCCGCCCGTATCCGAAGGGTAGGCGACTGGTATAACCGTATGGAAGGGTGCCTGGAATGTCATGAGCCCGACGATTTCAACTATAAGATCAAGGCAAACAAAGCCATCGTCACCAAAAAGAACGGCAAAAGCTATTTCCATTTTGTCGACGGTATCCGCTCCTCATCGGTGGCGCTCCAGTTCTTTCCCACCCTCCCGAAAAGCGTGCGGCTGATGAACACGGGGAAGCCCCTTTCTGCCGCCATTGACAAGCTACCCGAGTATGCCTCCAACGGCCGGGCACAAAAGTTCCTGCATATTACGGGCATCCCCGTAGACGATCTCTCCAACGAGCCCATCGTGATCGAGATCGAGTGGTAAGGAGAAAAGCAAATGAAAAGATCCCAAATCAACGCCGCCATTCGGTGGGCGGAAACGCTTTGCAAGGAGCATCATATCACCCTGCCGGATTTTGCACGGTTTGCCGCAGACCGTAACGAATTTTTGAAGCCGTCCCGCAAAAATCTGGTCAAGACCATGCTGGGCTGGGATGTGACCGACTTCGGCTCGGGCGACTTTGCAAGGGTCGGCGCGGTGCTCTTTACCGTGCGCAACGGCAGTGTGCATGAGGTCGGCGTGGGCACCCCTTACGCCGAGAAATACATCTTTCTCAAGGATGGCTGTGAGCAGGAGATCCCCCTCCATTATCACATACAGAAAACAGAGGATATCATCAACCGCGCGGGCGGCATATTCTGCTGCCAGCTGGCGGCTCGGGGTGCCGACGGAAAGCCCGATTTCACCCGTCCTGTGCGGGTGCTGCGCGACGGGGAATATTACGATGCTGCCCCCGGAGAGATCATCGAGATCACCACAGGCAACAGCATCACCCTGGAGCCGGGGGTCTATCACCGCTTTTTTGCCAAGACAGGATGCGGCGATCTGCTGATTGGAGAGGTCTCCAGGATCAATGACGACAACACCGATAATGTGTTTGCCGTGACTCGCGGGCGCTGGTGCGCCGTAGACGAGGACGAGCCCCGTTACCGTCTTCTGGTCAATGAATATCCCGAGGTGGAAGCATGAATAAAATCGGCATTTTTGTCAACTTCTGGGAAAACACCTGGAAGGTAGATCTGAAAAAATACATTGCCAAGGCGGCAAGGATCGGCTATGATGTTCTGGAATTTCAGGCTCAGGCCCTGTTGGATATGAGCGACGGGGAGCTGGCCGAGCTCAAGGCCTGCGCCGATGCCAACGGCATCGAGCTGACCTACAGCCTGGGGCTGGATCCCGCCTATGACATCTCCTCTCCCGACGATACGGTGCGGGAGGGCGGCATCAAATACCTGAGTGCCATCATGACACAGATCGGAAAAATGGAGGGCAAGCTCCTTTCGGGTGTCAGCTACGCCGGATGGGGTGTACCGACCGAAGGGAGCAAGACGGTCCGCTTTTACCACAGCGTCAGCAGTATGCGCAAACTGGCAGAGATCGCAAAGGAGCTGGGGCTGACCTACGGCATCGAGGCGGTCAATCGCTTTGAGGGCATTCTGGTCAATACGGCCAAGGAGGCAAGAGCCTATGTGGCCGCTGTGAACAGTAAAAGCGTTGGCATTCTTCTGGACACCTATCACATGAACATCGAGGAATCGAGCATCGGAGACGCCATCCGTACGGCAGGGGATCTTCTGGTGGGATTCCACATCGGTGAGAACAACCGCACCTGCCCGGGTCGTGGACATCTTGACTGGAACGAGATCTTCGGTGCCCTGCGGGATGTGAATTATAAGGGGCGCATCGTAGCCGAGCCCTTTCTCATGACCGGCGGGGAAGTGGGCAGGTCGATCTCTGTCTGGCGCAATCTGATCGATGATCCAAGCGAAGCCGCACTGGATGCCGAGGCGACCTATATGCTGGATTATGTAAAGAAGCACGTGTAAAAAGCAAAAAATACGGGGGAGAACTTTTACAAAAGTTCTCCCCCGTCCGCTTACCTCGCGGCATTTTCTCCCTCCACCGCTACCGTAATAGCGGCAATATCACCGATGGCTTCTCCAAGGGCGGCGGGAACGATCTCGCAGATCTCCGCGGCATCCGGAAGCGCTTCTTTGGCGATCTCGCGTTCCATGCTCTCCCGCAAAAGCGCCTCGGCACGGGCAAAGATACTGCCGATGACGATGCGCTGGGGATTGAGCAGATCGATCAGGATGGCCAACCCGCGCCCCAGCATCCTGCCGCAATCGGCATAGACCTCCAGGGCATCCGGATGCCCCTTGCGGGCGGCATCCGCCACGGTCTGCGCCGTAACGGTGTCAAGCTCCGCAACAGTGGAGCAATAAGAGGGAATCTGTCCCTGTGCCAGCATGGTGCGGGCTTTTTTTATGGCGCACTGACGGATGCCGCCCCCGGAGCAGAAGCCCTCAAAGGATCCCGCCTTGCCGTAGCCCACGGGGCCGTCACTCTCCATGGCGATATGTCCCACCTCGCCCGCACGGCCGCAGCTCCCCCCATAAAGGGCGCCGTTCAGGATGAGTCCTGCCCCCATGCCGGTGCCGAATGTTAAAAAAATCATATTACGTGTGCCCTTTCCTGCGCCAAACCGCCATTCGGCCAGGGCACAGGCATCGGCATCATTTTGCAAATAGGCGGGAATTCCCGTTTCCTTTGTCAACAACTCGGTGATGGGGATCCGATCCCATCCGGGCAGATTGGGCGGAGAGAGGATCAGACCCTTTTCACTATCCAACGGGCCGCCGCAGCTGACACCGATCGCCGTCGCCTCTCCCATACGCTTTACCTCGGCCAGGATACGGCGCAGAGTCTCCTCCACCCCGGTTGTGGCGAATTTGACCTTTTCCAGGATCCTTCCCGTTTCATCCCCCTTGACCACAGCGGTTTTGGTGCCGCCGATGTCAACACCGATATACATCTTTTGTTTCATAGCTTTCCCTCCGTTAAAGCATTGGTCTTCTTCTCTGCTTTCATTGTAATATATTTTGCCCTTCCGGTGTATAGTATTTCTTTGGTGATGATTGACTTTTTTTCGGATATGCTTTATACTGATGGTGATCACCGCCACGAGAGGAGTGAGCAGACCATGCTACGGCTGAGCAGGCAAAAAAATATTCAAAACGGTGTGATCTCGGCATCTAACAAAGTATTTGACGGCGAGTTTTACACCCATTGGCATGATTTTTACGAATTCGAATATTTCACAAGGGGCAGTGGGGATTATATCATCGATGGGGTGAGGTACGAGATCGCCCCCGGTATGCTCTTTTTTATGACACCCCTGAATTTCCACAGTGTCCGCGCCCAAGACTGTCAGCTACACAATGTCATGTTTTCGGAAAAGATCTGCAATCTCGATTTTCTCTCCCGTCTGCTGAACGGGTCGACCCCCTGCGCCATGCAGATCGAGGAGAAGGACCGTCCTTTTTTTGCAGAACTGCTTGAAGAGCTTTCCCACGCATCGGGCGACGAGGCCTTTGCCTCCTGCCTTTTAAACGGCATTTTGGGTAAAATAGCCCGTAACGGGGCAAGAAAAGAGGAAAACTTTTCACCCGTCAACCGCGCGACACTGTTCATTCTGAATCATTTCCGCGACAATCCTTCTCTCTCGGAGGTAGCAGCATACGCGGGCTTTACGCCCACCTATTTTTCCGAGCTGTTCAAAAGGGAGACCGGGCTCACCTTTAAGGAATATGTGGATCGGCTCCGATTTGATTATGCCAAAAAGCTGATCGACTACTCGAAGCTCTCGGTGGGGCAGATCTGCCGGGAAAGCGGCTTTGACGATTACGCCAACTTCATCCGCCGTTTCAAGGAGCGTTTCGGTATTTCCCCGGGCAAGATGATGCAGGCAAGGAAAAGCTAAGCGCGGGACGATTCATTTAGCGCCGAACAAAAACACACAAATGACAAATGAATAAAATGAAGCCGCTTTGACATCAAAAAATGATGGTGAAGCGGCTTTTTAGGTAGAAATTCTTGCGAATTTCAATTTTAATGTGTGTTTTTTAGGCGCGCTCTCGGCACTCAACGTACATTTGTACGCTTAGCCGAGCCTCAATAGATTGAACGCGCCTGAAAGCCTTGATTTTCAGCGCTTTTGACGCCAAGGGCACTCGTAAAGTCCGCACTTGACTTCGTGCCCTCGTCACCAAAATCATCTTAAAATAAAGGCTTGCAGGTTCTTTGAAGTTCCAAGAGAGCAAATATCCAAAGAGCCGAGGGAAAGAGACGCGGCAATATGCGGATATTGCAAGGCTCTTTCCCGATGGATATTTGCATATTTGCCTTTTGGAACCGCGTTCAATCTATTGAGGCTCAGCTACCGTGCCGAGATCATGCCTTCTGCATCTGAATGACTCAGCCTCTTTTATTTCAAATTAGGGATGGGCGACGCGGCAAGCGCCCGACGGGCGGCGGCATAATCGGGAACAAAAGCAGAAAGATGCTTGTAAAAGGCCGCCGAGTGATCCTGATGCTTGAAGTGGCAGAACTCATGAAAGATCACGTAATCCGCAAGGTGCGGCTCCACAAACAGCAATTTTTCGTTGAGCGTGATATGATTCTTCGCGGCAGTGCAGGAACCCCAGCGGGATCGCATCCAGCGAAAGGACAGCGTGGGTAAGGTAGCAGGACGGGGTGCAAAATACGGGTATATTGCCTTTACTCTTTCGGTCAGAGCCTCCGCCGCCGCAGTCTTGACAAAGCGGCGAAAGACCCGCGCACACTCCGCGGCATCCGCAGGATCCCGCACTGTCAGAAACAAGCGGTCATTCTCCAACAGGACGCCCTGCCTTCCTTTTCCGACGATCAGGGTATGGGGAATGCCGGCGATGGGTATGACCACCCCGGTGCACAGCTCGGTAACAGCGGGACGACGCGCCAACACCCGTTTTTGCGCCTCCTTCACCCACTGCCCCTTTTCGGCAAGGAATGCTTCGATAAACGCCATCGACATTCGCACGGGAGCGGACACATGCACCGTGCCGTCTCGCCGCACCCGCAGATTGAGTCTTTTGATCTGCTTGCGCTCCAGCTCGTAGGGGATCGTCTCTCCCTCCACGATCAGCGTCCGCGTCTGTATGTTACCCGTCACCGTCATGGCTTCAGCCTGTCCAGGGCATTTTGCAGGATGATCTGCGCCGACAGGGTATCGATGACGCCCTTCCGCTTTTTCCCCCTGGTATTTGTTTCGTTGAGAAAGCGGGAGGCCGCCATGGTAGTCATCCGCTCGTCCATCAGGGCCACAGGCAGGGCAGGGGCACGCTCGGTGATCAGATCGGCCAGACGCCGCACCCGCTCGGCGCGGGGCCCTTCGGTACCGTTCATATTGACGGGTAGGCCAAGCACCACCGCAACGGCCTTATGCTCCTCCACTGCCACCACAATGGCATCGGCGGTTTTTTCCAGTCCGCCACCCGGGATGTTACCGATGCCCGAGGCCAGCAACCGTGCCCCATCCGACACGGCAAGGCCGGTCCGCGCCTCGCCGAAATCCACGCCCAGGATCCGCCCCTTTGTTTTCTTGATCTGTTCAAAGCTCATTTTAAAACGTCCTCCAAAAATGCCGTCAGATCGGCAAAAACCTTATCTCGGTTGCATTCATTGTGCATCTCATGCCGCCCCTCGGGATACAGCTTCAGCGATACTTGCTCGCACCCCGCGGCAACCAGACGGTCATAGACTTGCCGCACGCCCTTGCCGTAATCCCCCACGGGATCCTCCTCTCCCGCAAAAAGCAGAATCGGCAGTTTTTTCGGCACGTCCGCCGCCCAATTTTTCTTTGAGACGGTATTGAGCAGGGTGAAAAGCGTATCGTACCCGGCGGCGGTAAAGACAAAGGTGCAAAAGCGATCGTCCCGATAGGCATCGCGCACCGCTTTGTCACGGGTCAACCAGGAGAATTCGTCCTTTTCCTCGCGGAATCGCTTATTATAAGCGCCAAAAGCCAGGGAGGTGAGAAATTTACTGCGGTGCAGATCTCCTTTGGCGGCGGCAATGGCATGCGCCAGCCTTTTGGCTACGCCGGTGGGCTGTCCCGCCCCCGCCGTACCGCTGATGAGCGCCCCCGTCAGCAGCTCGCCGTAGCGGGTCAGGTACGCCCGAGCGGCAAAGGAACCCATACTGTGACCGTACAGGATCAGGGGCAACTCGGGGAACCTTTGCCGCATCAGCACCGACATGGTGTGGAGATCCTCTACCAGATAAAAGGCCCCCTCACGGGGTGCGGTAAAGCCCAGATGCGCCTCGTCGGGGGCAGTGTGACCGTGCCCCAGATGATCGTTACCGCAAAAGACAAAGCCCAGGGCACAGAAACGGCGTGCCCAACCATCATATCGCTGCACATACTCGCACATTCCGTGGGAAAGCTGAATCATCGCCCGGGGCTCCACGCCGTCGGGGCGCCAGATGTAGCCGTGAACACGGGTTTTTCCATCGGCGGAGGGATAGGTCAGCTCTTCAAAAATCACTTGGCTCTCGTTCATACAAATCCTTTCTCCTTGCGGCAAATTTCATCCGCCAGCGCCAGAAGGATGCCTTTTTTGTTTTGCTGCGGCTCCTGCCAGCAAAGGTCCTGTAAGCGCTTCAACAGCTCGCCTGTCTTTGCAGGACGCACGCTCAGGCGCTCCTGCAATTCCTTGCCGTTCACTGCCAGACGACGCAATTCAATGGCGGTTCCGTTTTTGGCCACCGTTTTGCAAAGCTTGCGTGCCTCCTCGGTATTTTGCCCCAGGGTCTGTCGCAAAATCAGCGCACCGTCCCATTCTTTCCAATACCCGCAGACAAACCGCCTTGCGGTATAAAGCGAATCGGGCAGAGGCTCTCCTGCCGCCTTCAACAGCCCGCAGACCCGCTCGGCAAAGGCATTGGAGGCCCGCCAACGGCGGCAGAGCTTCAACGCATCCTTTGCAGTGCGGTCGCTGAGTAAAAGGGCAAGACGCAATTCGGCCTCGATCGGCAGGGAAGTCAAGGAAGAAAACAAATCCGTTTTTGGAGCGGCATCGAAAAAGACCTGCTCTTGACAATCGGCGGCAAAGAGCGCATCAAGCCCCCGCGGTGCCGCGGGGCAGATCAGCAAGCGGCTGATCTCGGAAAAGATCCGCTCGGCCGATATCCTCTCCAGACCCGCGCGGGTCTCCCGCGCGGCGGTAAGTGTGTTTTTTTCAATGGAGAAGCCCAGCTGGGCAGAAAAGCGGAAGGCCCGCAGGATGCGCAAGGCGTCCTCGGTAAAACGGGCAACGGGATCGCCCACGGCACGCAGGATGCCGCTTTGCAGATCCTCCCGACCGCCGAACAGATCCACCAGCCCCACCGCGGGGTGCCAGGCCATGGCATTCACGGTGAAATCGCGGCGGGAAAGATCGTCGGCAAGACGTCGGGTAAAGAAAACGCTTTCGGGACGTCGAGCGTCAAGATAGTCCCCATCCACCCGATGGGTGGTGACCTCGATGGGCTGCCCCTGTGACAGCACCGTCAGAGTGCCGTGCCTGAGCCCTGTGGGAATGACGCGGAAATCGGAAAAGATAACCAGCATCTCTTCGGGTGTGGCGTCGGTGGTGAGATCAAAATCATGGGGCGTTTTGTCAAGCAGCAGATCCCGCAGACTCCCCCCCACAAGATATCCGCGGTGTCCAGCCCTTTCCAACGTGTCCATCACGGCGGTAACATAGGCGGGCACCCGCACGGCAATATTCGATTCCACGGCACCACCCTCTTTCATTGTTATTAGTATATCACATTTTCGGCAGACTGTAAAGCACATTTCGTTTTCTCCAAGCACTCGGACATCTCGCCCGATCCGCCCGTCTTTGCGGAAGGAGGCTGTTGCTTGCCATCATTTTATTTCGTTTTTGAAACCAAAAAATTTCCTTGTTTTCTTTTCTGCTTGCGGGTCACACTAATTTTGAAGATCGCCGCGGCGTTCGTCGCAACGGTCTTGAAAGTGAGGTGAAAACCTATGAGAATTATGGACAGAATCGCCTTGATCCTGACCATCATCGGCGCTTTGAACTGGGGCTCGATCGGGCTTTTCCGTTTCGACCTGGTCGCATGGATCTGCGGCGGTGCAGGCTCTCTGCTGGCGCGCATCATCTATACCATCGTGGGGCTTGCGGGTGTCTGGTGCATTTCGCTGCTGTTTCGCCCGGACGAGGTGCGCGACGAGGCTTAAGCGCTTCGTCGGGAGCCGACTGAGGTGCGGGATAAGGTCCCGGGCGGATCCCGGGGGAGAAGGCGCGCGAAAATTTCGTGCGCCTTCTTTTTTAAATTTGCTTGCTTTTTCGGTCTTTCCTTGCTATAATGTGGGTGTCGGGTAAGCCCGAACAAAAAAGCAAGGAGACTTTTTGTTATGGATAAACTTCCTTTGATGATCGACGGCGGCAGATGGTCCACCGGACACGTGCAGGGCATCGCCATCGATGTGGAAAAGGGCTATGCTTACTTTTCCTTTACCACCACACTGGTCAAGACCGACCTGCAGGGCAATCTGATCGGCACGGCCAAGGGCCTTGTAGGACATCTCGGCTGCATCGACTTCAACAAAGAGGACGGTAAGGTTTACGGCTCTCTGGAATACAAAAACGATTCTATCGGCAAGGGTATTTTCAAAAATGCGGGACTGACCGGCGTCCCTGTGGAAAACGCCTTTTACATTGCCATTTTTGATGTGGACAAGATCGACCGCGTGGACATGGACGCGGAAAAGGACGGCGTGATGACCGCCGTGTATCTGCCCGAGGTCACCGAATATTATGAGGGGGAGAGCTTTGACGGCAAGCCCCACCGCTACGGCTGCAGCGGCATTGACGGTACCTCCTTCGGCCCCTTCTTCGGCGAGCCCAAGGATTCTCCCACCATGCTCATGGTCGCCTGCGGCAACTATGGCGATGTGGAGCGGGAGGACAACGACCACCAGATGCTCCTTTGCTACGATTGGCGTAAATTTGCCGATGTGGCCAAGCCCCTCTCACAGGGCGTCCCCCACCACAGCGGTCTGCACCCCGAAAAGACCTGCTTCTTCTTTACCGGCAACACCACCTGGGGCGTACAGAACCTGTGCTACGATTCCTACACGGGCAACTGGTTCGTCTGTGTGTATGTGGGCCAAAAGCCCCAGTACCCCAATTACCCCATGTATGTCATCGACGGGAGCGCGGCACCTGTCATGAGCGAGCTCAAGGGCCTTGGGGGCGAGCAGGGTCTGCTGCTCAAAATGGCCGATGCGGGCGTCCTCCACAAGGAGAGCGGCGTACGGGGCTTTACCTTCCCCATGGGTTCCACGGGAATCCATTCGCTGGGCGACGGGCGCTTCTACTTCTCCCATGACGGCAAAATCAAGGGACTCAAGACCACCCATCTGTGCGAGGCACGCCTTTATCGCTATACGGGCGAGGAGCCCATGGGCTTCACACCTGTGGAGGACTAATCAAAAGGCAAGCAGGCAAGCTTGAAAGCTTGCCTGCTTGCCCTTTTTATTGTACGCACTTCTCCAACATCATTTTGCCCACGTTCTTACCGATCTCCAATGCATCGGTCTGATTCCAATGCCAGGGGTCGGTGCCCAGGATCTCACGATCCTCGGGGCAGGTGTGCCAACGGGTGATGGCGTAAGCAGAATTGTCAACCGTATAGCAGTTTTCGATCTCCTTGCCAAGAGATCTTTGCATTTCGATAAAGGGGATGTTCACGGCTTTCTCGGTGTTTTCGTCATTGAGGCTGAAGGTCTGCGACAGGGTCCCCACAAAGATGGGCATTCCCGCGGTGCCCCATGGTACACCGGTCAGCTTTTCCATCAGGGCCGTCACATCCCGACGGATGTCATCGGCAAAAAAGCGAAAGGCCCTTCGGTATTCCCGGGGAAGGGTACGGTTGTTGCATCCCTGCATCCAATAAAGCCCCTTGACATCGATGCGGTCAAAGCCTGCGGCGATCAGCTCCTTCACATTCCTTTCGATCTGAGCAAGAAGCAGGCGATAAAGCTCACCCGTGATGGGGTCCCCCTGCCAGGGGATATTCAATTCCTTCGCATAAGAGGGCGGCACCCAGTTGCCAAAGCTGTTACTGCTGACTCTTTTTTCCAACAGGCTGGTGCCGCCATGGGCAAATTTGATCAATCCGGCATAACGGTGGGTGCTTTCATTATATATTTTAGAAAGAGAAACCGCCATGCCCGCCTCAGGTCCCATATAACCGTCATTGCGGATACCCAGACCCAATCGGGCGGGACTCCATGGCACATCTCGATTCTCCAGAACGGTATATTGGCTCGCATCCGAGCGGGCATTGCCTGCATACAGCACATGATCAAAGCCTTGTCGCAACTCGGGCACTGCGGCATAGATTGCCTCGGCATCCCGCACCTTTGTGCATCCCGCCGCATTCGATTGACCCGCGATCAAATAAATATCAATCTTTTTCATTCTTGTGTGTCCTTTCAAGGGGGATGCTGTCATTGTATCACAGGGAGCGTCAAAATGCAACCTCCTGTCTTTGCATTTTGATCCAAAAAATATTTTTAGAATTTTTCTAATTTTTTTCGAAAAACCTATTGCAATTCGGCAAAAAGTGTGCTAAAATAGAATCAATCTAAAAAAGAGATTCAAAACGGTGACGAGTGACACCCCCGCGCCGAGAAAATTTTTGAACATAAAAGGAGATTGTAACATGAAAAAGTGGAGATGCAAAATTTGCGGTGAGATCGTTGAGTCCGATGTCCGCCCCGACAAGTGCCCCCTTTGCAAGGCACCCGGTGAGAAGTTTGAGGAAGTGGTTGAGGAAGGCATGAACTGGGCTGCCGAGCATGTGATCGGCGTTGCCAAGGATCCCGCCGTTCCCGCCGAGATCGTAGAGGGTCTGCGTGCCAACTTCCAGGGCGAGTGCACCGAGGTCGGTATGTATTTGGCCATGTCCCGCGCCGCCGCCCGTGAAGGGTACCCCGAAATCGCCCTTTACTGGAAAGAGGCTGCCCTGGAGGAGGCCGAGCACGCCGCCAAGTTCGCAGAGCTTTTGGGCGAGTGCGTTTCTCCCTCCACCAAAGAGAATCTGACCGTTCGCGTTGCCGCCGAGAACGGCGCCACCGCAGGCAAGTTTGAGCTGGCCAAGATGGCAAAGCAGCTGAATCTGGACGCCATCCACGACACCGTCCACGAAATGGCCCGCGACGAGGCTCGCCACGGCAAGGCATTCGCAGGCCTGCTGGAAAGATACTTCGGTAACAAGTAAGCTTGCCACACCTTCACCGCCCGCTTCGGGTCTTGAAAAGGAGGACACGCCAATGTACCACTTAAAACAGCCGTAAGGCAAAAATACCGTTAGGCATAAAAGCGGATATTCTTTCGTGAATATCCGCTTTTTATCTGCCGTGAGCCTTGACAGCATTCCAAAATAAGGCTAAAATAAAATGGATGAAAGAAAACACCGAAAGGACACACCATGACCACTGTTTATCTCATTCGCCACGGACAGGTTGAAAACAACATCACGGGAATCCTGAACGGGAACCGCAGTGACCAGGCTCTGAACGATACGGGCGTGACGCAGGCCAAGGCCCTTGCACCTTATTTTGCCGGCAAAAAGATCGATTACATTCTTGCCAGCTCCATGCTCCGCGCCCATCAGACGGCAGCATTAACCTTTGGCAAAGAGATGAACGAGATCGATGCCACCGATGATCTGCGGGAGATCGATTTCGGCAAGTATGACGGCATGCCGTATAACGAGGTCCAGCAAAACCCTCTTTGGTTTCATGAGGGCATCGGGCAAGGCTATCCCGGCGGCGGTGAGAGCTGGGAAGGTGTCAAGCAGCGGGCCTGCCGCGCCCTTCTGCGCGCAATTGAGGGGCATCGGGACGGGGCGATTGCCCTTGTCTCCCACGGCATGTGCCTTTCTCTTTTGCTCATGGCGATATTTGATCTGACCAACGATCAATATGCGAATATCTGTGCCCAATCCAACACAGGAGTCCACCGCTTGTCGGTGGGGGACGAAGGAACCGTTACCGTGGAGGAATGGAACTATGATGCGCATCTGGCCCCGTTTCATGCACAGATCAAAGACTGCCCCGGTTTGGCAACCGTGAGAAGAACCGCATCCTGCGGCTCGTTGGAGCATGCAAGACAATGGGCGGTCGGCAAAAAATAAAGCCCGGACCGGCTTGACAAACGGTGCAATGTCGTTTATAATAAAACCGTCGCCCATGCGACAAAAAGCTACAAAATCTATGAACACGGTTCGGCGCAGGAGCACACTCACTGCGCTGTCGCCCCCAACATCGGTTGACGGGCGAAGATGAGGAAAGTGCGGTGCAAATCCGCCACAACAGCCATTGCCGTTATTGCCACACCGGTGGCATCAGTCGGAATGCTCATCGTCCCGTGCCGTAAAAGGTTCCCGGGTAAATGGGGGAGTCCGACGGCAAGCAACGGCAGGGTTCCGATGCCGTACCCTTTTGCTATGTCCGCCTCCCCTCGGTCACCCGACCGTGGGGAGGCTTTTACTTTCATTCGTTTTGTGGGAAAATCAAAACGAAAAGAGGAAAAAGACAATGAAAATCGCAACACGTATCACACTTTTGCTGCTTGCTCTGGTCATGAGCATCTCCTTTGTATCCTGCGCCGACGTAGACAAAACCGGCATTTGGGAAAACGCCACCTATGTCAGTGACAAGGAATTCGGCGACGGTGCCACCACCGTTTATGTGGAGGTCAAGGCAGAGGAGCAGTCGATCACCTTCACCGTCAAAACCGACAAGACATTTTTGGGTGAAGCCCTGCTGGAGCATGAGCTGATCTCCGGTGAGGAGGGGGCATACGGTCTGTATATCACCGCAGTCAACGGCATGGCAATTGCCGAGGGAGAAAACGCCTATTGGGCACTGTACAAGGACGGCGCCTACTCCATGACCGGCGTGGACACCACTCCCATCGCCAACGGCGAGCATTATGAGCTGGTTAAGGAAGCCTACTGACCCCACCGAAGCAGAGCAGACGACGGAACCGTCTGCTCATCCCTCTCGCAAGCACACAAAAAGGTGGCTGACGGTACGGGAAATGACGGTTTTCTCAATGCTGGGCGCCATTCTTTTTTGCTCCAAGCTGTTGATGGAGTGGGCGCCGAATATCCACTTTATCGCCATGTTTATCATCACCTTCACGCTGGTCTACCGCGCCAAGGCGCTGATCCCGATCTATGTTTTCGTCCTGCTCACGGGCGTTTACGGGGGCTTCAATGTTTGGTGGGTGCCCTATCTCTACATCTGGCTGCCCCTGTGGATCATCGCCATGCTGCTGCCGAGGCGGATGCCCAAATGGCTTGCCGTACCGGTCTATATGCTGGTGGGCGGCTTGCACGGGTTGGCCTACGGTACCCTTTACGCCCCCGCCCAGGCCCTCTTTTTTAAGATGGATTTTAACATGACGGTAGCGTGGATCATCTCGGGTCTGCCCTTTGATTTTCTGCACGCCGCAGGCAATCTTGCCGCCTGTACACTGGTGGTGCCTTTATCGACTCTGCTTTTTAAGTTAGAAAAACAGGTCAGAAAAGGAAAGCTGTAAAAAGGGATCTCGTACGAGATCCCTTTTTGCTTCTTTTACGCCAAATCACTGTACCATATGAACGTCCAGCTGGGGGAAGGGCACGGAGATGCCTGCGGCATCGAATGCGGCAAGGACCTCCTCCTTCAAATCAAAATTAACGGGCCAATAATCGGACTGCTTGACCCATACACGGGTCACAAAATCCAGCGAGGAGGCACCGTGCTCGGTCAGGCGGACCATAGGAGCGGGCGTATCCAGGATCTCGCCGTGCTTTGCGATCACGCCGAGAATGACCTCCTTGACCTTCTCCACGTCCGAGCCGTACGCCACCGAAAAGGTGAGGTCCAGACGGCGGGTCTCCTTGGCGCTGTAATTGATGATGGTGGAGGAGGTCACGTTGCTGTTGGGCATGATCACCACCTTGTTGTCTCCGGTCTTGAGCTTGGTGCAGGTAATACGGATGACCTCAACCGTACCGGAGGTCCCGCCGATGTCAACAAAGTCTCCCTCGTCAAAGGGCTTGGTGGCAACCAGCATGATGCCCGATGCCAAGTTGGACACAACGCCCTGCACAGCCAGGGAAATGGCCAGGGTCAGCACGCTGAAAATGGCAACAAGCGAGGTGGTATCCACGCCCAGCATTGAGAGCAAGATGATCACATACAGAATGATCAGCGCGATCTTGATCAGAGAGGTCAGAAAATCGCCCGCCGCACCCTTGAGCCCGGATTTTGGCCCACTGAGCAGTTTTCCGGTGATTGAAACAATAATACGGATCGCGATGGCTCCAATGATCAGAAACAGCACAAACCTGAGGATATTGTGCCAATTGCTTGTCACTGCGCCCACCACCGTATTCCACGGATTTGCGAAAGATCCCATCACGTTCTCCTATTCGTCGCGCCCCAAGCCCGGCTCTGAAGCGGACATTTCCATATTTTCACTTTTGAAGGATAAAATAGATCAAGGGCCCAAAGAAACACTCGGCGGCCGAGCCACAGCAAGCCCCGTACAAGTATTCACCTCCCGTGGCGATCATATTCTGTCGGCTGCCGTTGCCCGGTAAACGATACCTTATGAGCTTGACTCTATTGCAAGAGCATTGCTGCCCGCCATTCAAAAGCTCTTTGAGGATGAACAGACACAAAAGGATTTTGAACAATGGCAAGCCGAACGGAAAACAGAATTGAATAATAAAAAGCAGAAAAAAGAAAAAGAACCCCATTGACACCAATGGGATTAAACCGCAAATAACGATTAAACGGCGGTAAAGGGTTCATCGTAAGCCCAAGAAAACGATAAGGCATACGGAGCAAATCCGTATGCCTTTTGCTTTTATCAATATGGATAGTTGAAATAAACGATAAAAGCGAATCCGTCTCCTAATGGAAACGGGTTCGCCTTTAACTTATTTGGTGACCCGTACGGGAATCGAACCCATGCCTTCGCCGTGAGAGGGCGACGTCTTAGCCGCTTGACTAACGGGCCATATCAGATTACTTGGCTATTATATCACATCTCAAAGCAAAATGCAACCCCTTTTTCGCATTTTTTCAAAAAAATTTTTAAGGTTCCTTGGGACGGGAACAGATCACCCGTCCCACAGGGCACATTATGGCAAGGACAGCTCCGCAACAGCAGTCTTATATTCCTCATACGTGGCCACTACACGCAATGCCGCAAGCAAAGCGTTGGGGGTCATGTCGGCGGGCAACCCAAATTTGGCGGCCAGAACATTACGGCGTGCGGCGGCATCGTCACACCCTGTAAGACCATCCTCATAAAAATCCGTTTTGGACAGCGGGGTTTCGGAACGCTCTTCCCCCTTCCCCGCGGCAAAGGGCGCCAGCAAGTCATAGAGCAACGCCCGTTCCTGCCCCTCCACGCCTAAAAAGCCTTGTGCGGAGGGCTCTGCTTTACGCTTTTCCTTACCCCGGATCTGAGGAACATACAACGGAATGATCCGCTCGGGAGAAACGGCAGAGCCGATATGGGAACGGATCAGCTTTCCGGCGCCATCCGGATCGGTCAATACGATGATCGGGCTTTTTTTGGCCAAGGCGCGGACAAGCGCCAGCTTTTCCTTTTGCTTGAAGATGCCAAACCCGTCTGTGGTCAGAATCTGTCCCTCCATCACCGAAAGCAGACGCAAACGGTCATATTTTCCCTCTACGATCACGGGATATTTGATCTTTAACTTTTCCATGCTTCTTTTCCTTTATAGAATACCGAGCAGAGATGCGATCCATACCGCACCGCCCAGCAGGATACGGTAAACGCCAAATCCCGCAAAGGAATGACGGCGTACGAAATCCATCAAAAACCGAATGACGACCAACGAGGTGAGAAACGCCGTAAGCGTGCCCACCGAAAGCAAAAGCACCTCGTTCCCCGTTAGAGCATTTCCCTCCAGCAGGAATTTGGCGCCCTTCAGCACACCCGCACCCAGCATGGTGGGAACACCGAGGAAAAAGGAGAATTCTGCCGCCACAGGGCGGGACAGCCCCAGTAGTATACCCCCAAGGATGGTCGAGCCGGAACGGGAGGTACCCGGCACCAGCGACAACATCTGAAAGCACCCCACAAGGAACGCAATACGCGGGGTAATATCAGCGGTTTGGACAGTCAACGGGTCGCGTTTTCGGCATTTTTCAAGCAACAGGAACGCCACGCCGTAAACGATCAGCGCCGCCGCCACCACCAAGGGGCGGTAGAGCCGCTCGCTCATCCAATCGTCCAACAGAAAGCCGACCACGGCGGCGGGTAGCGTGGCGAGCAACACCTTGCCCCAAAGAGCAAAGGTCTCTCCCCTTTCGGCTTTTGATTTTTTTCTTGAAAAAGGGTTGAGCCTGTGCCAAAAAAGCACGACCACCGCCAGGATGGCCCCCAATTGAATGACCACCTCGAAAAGCTCCAGCACCGCAGGACGCAAGGGCATTTCCAGCACCCGATCCAGCAGGATCAGGTGTCCCGTAGAGGAGATGGGCAACCACTCGGTCACGCCCTCCAAAATACCGAACAAAACCGCTGTGAGAATCTCACGCCACATAACAGCTTCCTCCCGTCGAAAATTTTTCTTTCACTTCCGACGGATGCATCCGTTATTTTTGCTTTCCTCCGTTTTGACGGATGAACTCGGCATAAGCCTTTGCCGCCTGCTCGGTCTTGTTTTCCCCGTAGACGTAATAGCTTTTCCCGCGCAGATCGTTGGGCAGATACTGCTGCCTGACGTAATGACAGGTGTAGTCATGGGGATACTGATAGCCCTTAAAGAGGGGCGACTGTAAATGGAGCGGGATCTCATTGCCAAGCCCCGCGTCCACATCCTGCCGTGCCGCGGCTACGGCCAGATACGCCGAATTTGACTTGGGCGCGGTGGCAAGCAGCAGTGCCGCATTGGCAAGGGGGATCTGCGCCTCGGGAAAGCCCAGCTCCATGGCCGATTCACAGCAGGCGCGGACAATGGACGCCGCCTGGGGATAGGCAAGCCCCACATCCTCCGAGGCGATGACCTGCAGACGGCGGCACAGGGAGATCAGCTCTCCCGCCGCCACCAGCTTTGCCACGTAAAAGGCGGTGGCATCGGGGTCGGAGCCCCGGATGGATTTTTGCAGGCAGGACAGCAGATCGTAGTGGGTGTCGTCGTTGAAATTGCCGATACGTACGTGAAAATCGTCCACGTTTTCCTTGGTGATGGCCCCCTCGCCTGCGGCAAAATAAGCGTTCTCCAGCAGTCCGATGCCTCGACGCACGTCCCCGCGCACACCGCTTGCAATATAGGCAAGAACCTCGTCATCAGCGGCAACCGCCGTGCCGTGCTCGTCATTGAGATGAGCAAGCGCCCGCGAGAGCGCGGGCACCATCTCCCGGGGCTTTACGGGACGGAATTCAAAGAGGGACGAGCGGGAAATAATGGCGTTATAAATATAAAAGTGAGGATTCTCGGTGGTGGAGGCGATCAGGGTCACCCGCCCATCCTCCATGTACTCCAGCAGGGATTGCTGCTGCTTGCGGTTGAAATACTGGATCTCGTCCAAATACAGCAGGATTCCGCCCGCACCGAACACGTTGGCGGTCTCGGCAAGCACCTGCTTCACATCGTTCAGGCTGGCGGAGGTACAGTTCAGCCGTCGGAACACCATGCCCGACTGCTTGGCGATAATCGCCGCCGCGGTGGTCTTACCCGTGCCGGGCGGGCCGAAAAAGATCATATTGGTGATGCGTCCGCTCTCCACCATGCGGCGCACCACGCCGCGGGGACCGAACAGATGGCTCTGCCCCACGATGGTATCAAAGGAATCGGGGCGCAGAATATCTGCTAACTGCTCGTTTCTCATACCGTTTCCCTTCGTTTCAACTTCTAAAATGAATTTTACAATGCGTTTGCACGGCAACGCCGCCGGATCAATCTCCTGCCCGGATGATATCTCCCTCACATGCCACGTGTGGCAGACGACAGAAAAATTCCATCTTGGGGTGGGGCGCCGATTCGATGGGCATGCCCTCGGCATCATAGAGCTCAGTCACCCGAAAGGGGATGCCCACTCGCCCCGGGGTCAGCAGCTCGGCGGTGTCGCCAAGACAGACCTTGTTCCGCTGGAGCAGTCGGCAGAGCGTACCTTCCTCATTTTCGGCGATCAGCCCCGCAGGCAGCTCGCCCCGCGCCGACACCGTGGCAAAATAGGCTTTTTCACGGATATAGCCCACGTCCTCGGTCAACTGGGGATTTACCCTCGGGTCGTCAAACCAGAAGCCCGTGCTGTAGGCACGGTGAGAGACGCTTTCCACCTCGCGGTAAAGGCGCTCGTCAAAGACGTACCCAGCAGGGTTGCGAAGATAGGCATCGATGGCCATGCGGTAGGCATTGGTCACCACCGCCGCATAGTAAGCGCTTTTCATGCGCCCCTCTATCTTAAAGGACGCCACACCCGCCTTGATCAGCGCCGGGATATGACGCAGGGTGCACATATCGCGCGAGGACAGAATAAAGGTGCCGTTCTCGTTTTCCATGACCGGCAAACGCTCGTCGGGGCGCTTTTCCTCCACGATGGTATAGTTCCAGCGGCAGGGCTGAGCACACCCCCCGCGGTTGGCATCCCGCCCTGTGAACTGATTGGAGAGCATACAACGCCCGCTGTAGGACACGCACATAGAGCCGTGAACGAATGCCTCCAGCTCCACCGCGGGATCCAGCGCCTCGCGGATGGCGCGCACCTCGTCCAGATTCAGCTCTCGCGCCAGCACCAAGCGTGTGGCACCCAGTGCCGCCCACGCCCTTGCGGCGGCGGGGCTGACGATGCTTGCCTGGGTGGACACGTGGATGTCCATTTGGGGCAAAAGCTCCCTGACGGTGGCGAAAACGCCCATATCGCTGACGATCATGGCGTCCACGCCCGCGGCACCCGCGGTCTGCAGATATTCGCGCAGGCGGGGGTACTCTCCTCCATGGGGCATGGTATTGACGGTAAGATAGATTTTCTTGCCCCGTTCGTGGGTATATTGCACCGCCTCGGCAAGCTCCTCGTCGGTAAAATTGTCGGCGGCGGAGCGCATACCAAAGCACTTGCCCGCCAGATAGACCGCATCGGCACCGAAGCGCAGAGCGGCACGCAGCTTTTCAAAATTGCCCGCAGGGGACAGCAATTCGGTCATAAAGGGGACTCCTTTCCCGCCCTGGCGGCGGATTTCCCTCTTATTATAATATTTTTACCGCCGTCTGTCAAGGAAAAGCGGGATTTGCACCGTTATGCGCGTGCACTGTTGTTGTCGGTCGCGGGTGCGGGAGGGGATCGTGTGCGAACACACCAAATAGCCGCATTGTTCGCATTGATGCACTTTTCCTCTACAGAGGGCAACAAGCCTTGACTTTACCGCGCGGCGCGTGTATAATAAAATGGAATCAAAGCTTTGGGAGGGCACCATGCACATCAAGGAAACATTGTTGCAATACGGGCAACGCGCCAAGAGCGGCTTTCTGGCGTTTTTGCGGCGCCGCGACCCTGTGGAATACTTCATCGCGTTGATGATCCCGGGGCTTGCGGTCTTTCTGCTTCGCTGTATGATCGGCGGGAGCGATGCCTTCCTTGGCATCTTCTTTGAAAAATGCGAATATCTCTTTTACGACTTCTTCTCTCCCGTGCGGGATGCCGCCATGGGCGTGGGCGTTTACACCGAGATGGATTCGATCTATCCGCCCCTTTCCAACCTTGTGATCTCCCTGTTCTCCTTGTGTATGCCCGCCGAGTACCTCTCCCTGCCTCGCGAGCAATTTTACCTTTGGTACAATTACCCCACCGCCATCCTCACTTACATTCTGTTTTTCACCGTTTCTCTGATGCTTTTGGGCGCTCTGCTGGGGCGCGAGAAATATCCCTCCACCAAGAAAACCTTGCTGACTCTTTTGCTCCTTTGCTCCTTCCCCTTCGTTTTCCTTGCCGAGCGGGGCAACACGGTGATCCTTTGCATCCTGGCCATGCTCATCTACACCCAGAACTACAACAGCGAAAGCCCGATGGGGCGTGAAATCGGTCTTTTCATGCTGGCGGTTGCCACGGGATTGAAGTTCTACCCCGTGCTCCTGGGCCTCCCCTTGCTGGCCGATAAACGGTGGAAGGATGCCCTTCACGCCTGCGTGTACGGCTTGATTTGCTTCTTTGTCCCCTCCCTGTTTTACAAGGGCCCCATCAGCGTGTTCTGGGCGATCAAAAACACCCTGGGCTTTTCGGGGCGCTCCACTGCCCTTGCCGACGATTTCATGACCCAAAACGGTATCTCCTCTCAGCTGGGCAGCACCCTTTTGATGGTCTTTTACGTTTTGGTGGTGGTATTTGCCGTCCTGGCGGCGCTGGTGGAGCGCAAGCCCTGGAAGACCTGGATGTTCGGTGCCGCGGTCATGCTGACCATGCCCTCGATCTTTTCCTCCTACAACTGGCTGCTGCTCCTGCCCGCCCTCATCGCCTTCTTCCGCTCCGAGCGGCTGGAGGGGATCAACTGGGGCTATTTCGCCTTTTTGGTCATTCCCTTTTTCACCTATCCACCAAGAGGATGGCAGGATGCGATCCTGGTGGTCTGCATGGTGGGGCTCTATCTCCTTTATGTGGTGGAGTCGATCCTTCACTTCCGCCGCTTCTTCAAGGAACGCAAGGCGGTAGCGCAAAGCGCCGCATGAAGGCAGCCGACCCTTCGCCCCGTCGAAGCGGTCGGCGATTTTATATCATTTTACGGTGGTGGAAACGGATTTATGAGAAAAAAGGCAATGCGTTATCAAAAATGGATGACAAAGCACGCCAAGCGCCTGGACGGAAAGGCCGCCATTGTCACGGGCGCCAACAGCGGCATCGGCTACGAATGTGCCCGCTATCTGCTCTCCTTGGGCGCCTCGGTGACGCTGGCCTGCCGCAGTGCCGAGCGGGGCAAGGCGGCGCTGGAGCGGTTGCGCGCCGAATTTCCTGCGGGCAGGACAGATCTCCTGCTTCTTGACCTTGCCGATTTTTCCTCTATCGACGCTTTCGTGCAACAGATCCGTCAACGCGATGGGAGGCTTTACATTTTGCTCCATTGCGCGGGCGTTTATTATCCAAGAGAAGCGACCACCGCCGACGGGCTCCCTGCCACGGTGGGCGTCAATTACGCGGGCACTGTGCGTCTGACCGAGGGGCTGTTGCCCCTCATGGCAGCTGACGGGCGGGTGATCTTTACCACAAGCCTGGTAGACCGCTTCGGTAAAATACGCAGGGATGCCCCGGCTCCCCGTGGAAAGGAAGGCTATCGGGAGTACGCCGAAAGCAAGCTGCTCCTATCTGCCTACGCATGCAAAAAGGCCGCCGAACGGGATGAAAAAGCGCCCCTTTTCCTTGCAGTGCACCCGGGCATCACGGCCACCTCCCTGCTCGACGCCTCCAAGACCTCCCACAATCCTTTGTTTTCCCGTTTGGGACACGGCTTTCTCTATCTTTTCACGCACCCAAAGGAAAAAGCCGCCCTTACGGCGATCCTTGCCGCGGCAGGCGACGTGAAAAACGGAGATTGCATCGGGCCCCGTGGGTTCTTCGGCATCAGTGGCTATCCCCGCGTGACCCGCTTTTGCCGACGGGTCAGAAAGCAGGCAAGGATCGGGCAGGATCCGTATCGCAGATGATTTTTGTAAGGGGCTAAATCTATCTTAAAAGCCGCTTTGCCATTATTTTTAATGGCAAAGCGGCTTCGTTTTATTCATTTGTGATTTGTGTGATTTAAATGCTCAGCCCTTTATTCTATGATCGTCTCATCCACACGGTCAAGCGAAGTGATCACATACGGATAGCTTTTCCCTTCCTTGGAGGCATCGCAAAGAAAGACGCTCCGCGCCGACTGCCCGATCATGGCGATCTTGATATCCCGCTCCCCCTTGGAGGAATCGGTAAGCTCTCCGTTGCACACGCCCCGTGCGGAAAACAGGCAGACATGTGCCCGCACGCCCCGCACAAAGTGCTCGGCATCACTGCCGACCAGGGCAAGGGATCCCTCCAGCATCTCGCCTCCGGTGCAAAAGCTCCGCACGCCGCACTCGGCAAGAGCAAGGCAGGTGCGGGGACCGTTGGTCATGACCGTCAGGTCGGGGATATCCCGCAGATAAGGGACCAGATGGTAGGTGGTGGAGGAGGCGTCCAAAAAAACCGTATCACCGGGATGGATAAAGGCCGCCGCCTTGGCCGCCGCTTTCTTTTTTTGCGCCGTATGCTCCCCCGAGCGCACTGCAAAGGGCTGCTGATCGGGGAAGGTCTCGTTGAGCACCGCGCCCCCGAAGCTGCGGGTGAGCAGCCCCGCCTGCTCCAGAGCCTCCAGATCCCGACGCACCGTGGCGGGACTGGCAAACAGTGCCGCGCAGAGCTCCTTGACCGTCATGCTCTTATTCGCCTGCAAAAGACGCATCAGATCCTTTTGCCGTTCCAGCTGTAGCATATCGCTCCCTCCGATCATTTTTGATTGAGTATGATTATATTATAGATGCTTTATGATCATTTGTCAACAGTTTTGCTTTTTCTTGACAATGTTGCCGCGATATGATAGGATGTGAGCAAAGCAATAAAAGGGAGGTACCTATGAAACTCACCGACATCATCAATAAAGACTTAGTCTGCACCTGCGGGCGCACCCACCGCTGTGTCATCCACGCCGTACGCATCGGCGCGGGCGTTCTCGCCGAGCTCCCCGGTCTGCTGACGGCACAACACATTGTTCTGGTCTCCGACCGGAATACCGACGCCCTTTGCGGTGACCGCGTCCGTGCCCTGCTGGGGGATCGGATCATGGCGCACCGTCTGTTTGACACGGGCAATGAACTCCTGGTTCCCGACGAGGCCGCCGTGGCAGAGGTGGAGGCCCTGGTCACCGACAAGACCGATTTCATTCTCGGCATCGGCTCGGGCGTGATCAACGACATCTGCAAATACGTTTCCTTCGGCCACAAGATCTCCTGCGGCATCGTGGCCACCGCTCCCTCCATGGACGGCTTTGCCTCCTCGGGCGCGGCCATGATCTTTGAGGGAATGAAGATCACCTTTACCACTCACGCCCCCGATCTGATCCTTGGCGACACCGACATTCTCTGCACCGCCCCCGCCGACATGATCGCCGCAGGCTTTGCCGACATCATCGGCAAGTACAGCGCACTCAACGACTGGAAGCTGAGCCAACTGATCAACGGCGAATACCTCTGCCCCTTTGTTTACGATCTGGTTATGGAAAAGACCAACGAGGTGCGCGATCTGGCTCCCGCCCTGATGCGCCGTGAGCCCGCCGCCATCGGCACCCTGACCGAGATCCTGGTGATGATCGGCGTCTGCCTGACCCTGCTCTCCACCACCCGCCCCGGCTCGGGCAGTGAGCATCATCTTTCCCACTATTTTGAGATCACGGGTCTGATCCTCAACAAGCCCTATTTCCTCCACGGCACCGATGTGGGCTATTCTACCGTGGTCACCGCCGAGATGCGGGAGCGCATCCGCGCCATCAAGACCCCCGTATTTCATCCCGTGGCTAAGGAAGCCCGCCTGGCCGCCTACGACCGCATCTACAAGGGCAGTGCCAAGGAGGTCGCCGAGCTGCAACGGGAGGCAGGCCGCTATGACAAGGATATGACCGGTGTTTATGCCGAGAAGTGGCAGGACGTGGTCGCTATTCTCAACGAATGCCCCACGGGTAAGGAGATCGAGAAGATGCTTCTTTCCGTCGGCTTTGACCTTTCCGCCTTTGAGAAAATGTACGGCAAGGATCGCATTCACGACGGCAAATTCTGGG
This sequence comes from Clostridia bacterium, assembly GCA_017451735.1. GTDB lineage: Bacteria > Bacillota > Clostridia > Oscillospirales > CAG-272 > Firm-07. The sequence continues at coordinate 24,590 of JAFTNU010000012.1, read as the reverse complement.
GCAAGGATCTGAAGGATCGCTACTCGGTGCTCTGGCTCTACTTCGATCTGTTCGGCGGGTTGGAAGCGTAAGAAGCACGAATACCGAAGCTTGGTTCCAAAAGGCAAATATGTAAATATCCTTCAGGGAAACGCCTTGCAATATTCGTATATTACCGCGGCGTTTTCCTTCGGCTCTTTGGATATTTGCTCTTTTGGAGCTTCGAAGAACCTGCAAGCCTTTATTTTAAGATGATTTTGGCGGTGAGGGAGCGAAGTCAAGTGTAAACTTTACGAGCGTCCTTGACGTCAAAAGCGCTGAAAATAAAGGCCTGCAGGCGGGTTCAACCTATTGAGACTCGGCTACATCGGTCAGCCCTGCTATATAATCCAGGCTGACACCGTAAAGCTTAGCCAAGACAATATATTTGCGAAATTTCATTTTCGTGCTTCCGCTCTCCCACCGTCGCACGCTAATGGGACTGCACTCCAGCACCTCGGCAATTGCCTCCACGGTGTAGCCATGCTCTTTTCGTAGCTGTGCCAATCGTTCGTAGCTTTCCATCCTTTGTTCTCCTTTCGATGCTTGATTTGCTATTGCAATCGCATTGTAGCACAAAAAGAGAGCATAGTGTTGAAAAAACATTCAAACGAATGATAAAAATTTTAACATCCTTGAATTTTTGACATCAGCACATCAAAAGCCGATGTGCCCACCTTCCGGAAGATAGAGATCACTGGCCGATAAAAAACGCACAGAACCGGGCGCACCGCAACAGACGGACGATGGCGAACTTAAGTTCGTCGAGCTCGTCTGTGAGGGGCAACGTAGTTCTGTGCGAATTTTTATCGGTCAGACCCGGAACATCATGTCACCGTAGGTGGGCAAGGGCCAATACTCCGAGGAGGTCAGCACCTCCATGGCGTCTACCTTGGCGCGTAGGGCCTCCATGGCCGGGATCACATGCTCACTGAACGCCTCCGCCATTTTCTCACCCTTGGGTTGCTTGCCCGCATCGGCATCGGCGGCCTTCAGTACCTTCAGGGCGGCATAGCCCTCCCCTACCAGCCCCGAAAGGGTGCCGATGATATCGGTCTCCATGGAAATATCGGCGGTTTTGACTACCGCGGTCTTGGCGGCGGCACCTGCGGCCACCTCGGCCACATAGGCATTGACAGCGGGCAGAATATCGCGGGTTGCCATTTCTGCCATGGTCTGTGCCTCTATGTTGATGATCTTGGCATAATTCTCAAACAGGATCTCCTGGCGCGAGCGGATCTCGACCTCGCTCATAACCCCGTGATCGGTAAAGAGCTTGATATTTTTCTCCGAGGCGAAGGCCTTATAGGCATCCACCGAGGTTCTCAGATCAAGCAGCCCGCGGCGGGCGGCCTCCTTTTTCCATTCCTCGGAATAACCGTTGCCGTTGAAGATGATGCGACTGTGGGCGGTCAGGGTCTCCTTGATCAGCTTCTCCACGGCCATGTCGAAGTCCTCCGCCTTTTCCAGAACATCGGCAAACTGGCGGAAGGATTCGGCCACGGCGGTATTCAGCACGATGTTGGGCATGGCCATATTCTGAGAGGAGCCGGGCATACGGAACTCAAACTTGTTGCCGGTAAAGGCAAAGGGAGAGGTACGGTTGCGGTCGGTGGTATCCTTGGTAAAGGTAGGCACCGAGGGGATACCCAGGTTCATTTTGGCTCTGTCCTGCCCCTTATAAGCGGTACCGCTGATGATCGAATCCACAATCGCCTGCAGATCGTCACCGATGAACATGGAAATCACGGCAGGCGGTGCCTCGTTACCCCCGAGACGGTAATCGTTGCCGGGATGGGCGACGGAAAGGCGGAGCAGCTCCTGGTAGTCATCCACCGCCTTGACTACGGCGGCAAGGATCAGCAGGAACTGCTTATTTTCGGCAGGGGTCTTGCCGGGCTTGAGCAGGTTCTTGCCCGTATCGGTTCCGATCGACCAGTTATTGTGCTTGCCCGAGCCGCTGACACCCGCATAAGGCTTTTCGTGCAGCAGGCAAACCAAGCCGTGCTCCTCGGCGATCTTTTTCATATAGGTCATGATGAGCAGATTCTGGTCGATGGCGGTATTGGTGGTGGAGAACACGGGAGCCAGCTCATGCTGAGCGGGTGCTCCCTCGTTGTGCTTGGTCTTGGCGGGTACACCCATGCGCCAGAGCGCCTCGTCCAGATCGGCCATGTAGTCGTGAATGCGGGTCTTGAGCTCGCCGTAGTAGTGATCCTCCAGCTCCTGGCCCTTGGGGGCGGGGGCACCAAAGAGGGTGCGGCCTGCATAGATCAGATCCTTACGCTGCTCGTACATCTCTTTATCGATGATAAAATACTCCTGCTCGATGCCCACGGTGGTGTTGATGCGCTTGGTCTCGCTGTCACCGAAAAGGCGGACAATGCGCACACCCTGGTTGGAAAGCGCATCCATGGAACGGAGCAAGGGAGTCTTGGTATCCAGCGCCTCGCCGGTATAGGAACAGAAGGCAGTGGGAATAAAGAGAGTGCCATCCTTGACAAAAGCATAGGAGGCGGGATCCCAGGCGGTGTAGCCTCTTGCCTCAAAGGTGGCGCGCAGGCCCCCCGAGGGGAAGGAGGAGGCATCGGATTCGCCCTTGATCAGCGCCTTGCCCGAAAACTCCATCATGACCTTTCCGCCCGCCACAGGGGTAAGGAAGGATTCATGCTTTTCGGCGGTCACACCCGTTAAGGGCTGAAACCAGTGCGTGTAGTGGGTGGCACCCTTTTCAATGGCCCAGTTCTTCATGGCTTCGGCAACGGTATCGGCAATAGAAGGGTCGATCTCCTTGCCCTGCTCGATGGTCTTGATCAGTGAACGAAAGACCTCGTGAGGCAGGCGCTGTCGCATGACCTCTTCGTTAAAGACCATACTGCCAAAGATTTCGGGGACGTTTTTTGTCATGGGGGCTCTCCGCCTTTCTTAAAAATCGAAAGCGCAGTGAACAGAACTCGGTTCACGGCGCCAACAGTGTATAGAGACATTATACCTTGAAAAGATATGCTTTGTCAAGGGATTTTATCAAAATATGGGCCGGGGTATCCGCAGATATATTATATCATATGTAATAAAGGCAAGCAAAGCAACATGCCGTTGCCGATGCCCTTTTAGAGCATCGCAACGGCATGCGTCTGTTTTGCTGTATGTCTTACACGTTATCCAGCAGAGCCTTGTAAAATTCGGAGTAATCCTTGCGCTTCTCGGTGGTGAAAGCGATGGCCTCACGGGGATGCAGATTGAGCTGACCCGTGAACATGTACTGCAGGTCATAGCCCCAGACCACACCCTGCTCCTTGAGCGGGATCATGTATTTTTCGATAAACTTGAGCAGATCGTAAAAGTTGTACTTGGGATTTTTCAAAAAGCCCAGCAGCAGCTCCATGGCGCAGTTGCCCGCACCGCGGCCCATGCCCTGCACCGTAGCATCCAGATAGGATACCCCGTAGGACAGCGTCTCGATGGTATTGGCAAATGCCAGATTCTGATTGTTATGGGCATGGAAGCCGATCTTTTTGCCGGTCCCCTCCACGGTGCTCAGATACAAGCGAGCCAGCTCGGAGGCGTTTTCGGGATACAGAGAGCCGAAGCTATCCACCAAATAGATCACATCCACATGAGAGTCGGAAAGCATCTTCAGGGCCTGAAGGATCTGCTCGGTATTGACCTGAGAGATGGCCATGATGTTACAGGTGGTCTCATAGCCCAGCTCATGGAAGTGCTCGATCATCTCGATGGCCGCGGGGATCTGGTGGATATAGCACGCCACACGCACCATATCGATCACGCTTTCGCTCTTGGGAATGAAGTCGGTCTTATAATCGCATCTGCCCACGTCCGCCATCACCGCGATCTTCAGATCGGTGGGATTATCACCCACAATGGCACGCAAATCTGCCTCATTGCAGAACTTCCATTTGCCGAAATCGCTTTCCTTGAACATTTTTTTGCTGGCACGATAGCCGAATTCCATATAGTCAACGCCGCATTTGACGTTCATTTTATAAAGGTTGGAAACAAACTCATCGGTAAACTCAAAGTTGTTGCAAAGGCCACCGTCTCGAATGGTAGCATCCAGCACCTTGATGTCGTCGCGGACATCCATTAAATTGCCTTTTCTCATAGCCACTTTATCTCCTTGCGTAACACGGCACCTATCCGATGCCTTAATGATGATACATTATATCACAATCTGTCGTATTTGTCAAAAAAATTTGCACATATATTTCAACATTTTCATATGGTTGTGCATAAGCTGTCGCAATTGTCGGTGATTTTCACGCAAAAGCCCTGCACACATTTGCTCCGCTCCGCTTTCTACACGGCATCTTGCCGCGCGTCCCCCTTGGCCGCGCGGAGTTCCCTTCTTGCGCCACCGACTCCAAAAAGAGAGAGGGCGCCGAGGGGCGCCCTCTCTCTTTTTGGAGCTGGTGGTGAGATTTGAACTCACGACCTGCTGATTACGAATCAGCTGCACTACCCCTGTGCTACACCAGCGAACCGCTAAATAGTATAGCATATTTTTTTGCACTTTGCAAGAGCTTTTTGGATATTTCCTTATAAAAAACAATATTTGTAAAAACCGACCGCCTGCAGGCGGTCGGTTTTCCCTATTACAGTCTGATCCGATACATATCAAAGATATGCAGTTTTCTCGCCTTAAAGCTCACATAGCCGTCCCGATAGGTAAAGGGCACAGGCTTGCCCTCGGGCAGAAGCTCCACCGCTTTGGGCTCGGTGCTTACCTTCACCTTGACGATAAAGGGTGCCACGGGATAGGTAGCGGCATCGTCGCACAGGACCACGGCGTTGAGGAATTTCTCATCGCCGTCCTCAAACAGAGTCAGCTCCACATTGGCGGGTGCGGTCGTCTTGAAGGAGGGCGCAGTAAGCCCCCCTGCGGCAGACAGCACCGACCAGAGGATATCTCCCGATTCCTCGGTTTCGCCGCTCTCCAGAGACAAAGCGGACCAGACCACGGTTCCCTTTCCGTACTTCCGTACGATAATGGCGGGAATATCGGTGGGCACGCCGGGCGGGTCGGAATGGATAGAGGCGAACTGCATCTCGTAGCGACCCGTATAAGGGAAGGTCAGCGTAGCGATAACGGTTGCGGGATCGGCACCCTCCAGAATGGGGGCAATCCCGTCATAGGGCAAGGGATATTTGGCATTAAAGCCGCAAAACTGCGATACGTATTCGTCTTTCGGCGCCATATACAAATGATTCTGCTCGGTCATACCGGCAAATCTTGCGCCGGTCAGCTCCTCGGTAAGAGCCTTGTTACGGGCACCGCTGAGATAGAGGGTGCCGCCCTCTCGCACATAATCGAGGATGCGCTCGTGATCTCTCTTTTCCCCCTCGGAAAGAACGGGGGCGATGATGGCCTTATATTTGCCAAGCTCATGAAAGTACCCCGTCACACCGAAGGGAATGTGCTTGCGCATGAGCATATTCGAGGCCCCCACGCCACAGGTGACGGCAGTTCGCTTTTCGTCGGTAGGGTCAAACTTACTGCGGATACCGTAATAGATGCCTACATCCTCCACCATGTCGCCTCTGAAATAGGGCTCATAGGGGATCTGGAAATCAAAGACCTTGCCGAACCGCTCGTAAACACGCTCGTCCATGGTGCCCACAGGGTCGATGGCATCGATCATCAGAGTGGCACCGTGATGGGCCATGACCAGAGCCACGGAGGTCTTCATCTGATCCAAGGTCTTGGTCAGCGTATGGGAGCGCAGGGCGGGCTTGCAGCGGGAGAACATATATTCAAAGGGTTGGTTACGGGTGGAGTTTTTGAAGAATTTGCAGGAAAAGGAATGCTTTTTGATGTCGCCGTACAGGTCACCGCCGGAATAGTCGCAGGCCAGATTCACCTCCTGCCCACAGCCGTTGGAGGAATCCCCCGCGATGCCGCTGGCATAGTTGTGCTCCACGGGCATGTCGGGAGCCTTGCTTTTGACATGAGCGGTCACACGGGCGATCCACTGTCCCATCCACTCATATTTTTTGTCGATCAACTGCAAATAGGCTTCACTGCCGGGTGCGGGCGACACGGGAATGTCGGTGCCCACCTCGGCCATATAACGCTTTTTGCAATGCTCGCAATAGCAGGTGCCGGGCCAGAAGGGCATATCAAAAAACATGGCATCGGGGCCGAAATACTCCAGCATCTCGTCGATTTGGGCAAACACGAATCGGGTATACGCCTCGTTATTGGGGCAGCAATGACCGTATCGGCCCCCCTTGAGCGAGGCAAAGGCCAGCTGCTCCTCGCCAGAGGCCTGCTCGTATTTATCGCGGCCCGACTTACCGTTGGCCTTGATCAGCTTCCACTCGGGATGGCGGTCGTGCTCCACGGTGTTATAGATCAGACTGTAATAGCCGATGACCCGAATGCCGTTCTTGTGGCAGAGGTCCACCAGACGCTTCATGGCATCCTCGCGGCCCACGAAGGCCTTGTGCATGACACCGGTCTTGGTGGGATAGTAGCAAAGCCCCACATGGGACTGGAAATAGAGCATGGCATAGTTGATCTTAGCCTTTTTCAGATACGCCACATAGGTCTCGGGCGAGAACTCCGACAGAAAGCGCTCGTCGTAATCGTTGATGTGCATATCAACCAGATGCCGTCTGTAAAGATTGGAATACCACATATCTGTTCCTCGCTTTTATTGTTGATTCATAAACCGTGTCAGCTCGGGATTCTCAGAGAAGTGCTTGAGCATCACCATGGGCTCGATAGCGGAGGTATTGGTGATCTTAACCCCCTCACGTGCCGCCTTTTCGGTGACAAAATACTCATCGTTGGTCAGCTCGCCGTAGCGAATGAGGGTGGGCGTTTCCAGCTCCCAGCTCCCCATTTTGCCCCGACCCTGCAAAAGGATCATACCGTATGCCGCCTCGTCCCTGACGGTAACGGTCTGACCGGGCAGAACGGTGAGACGCTTGGCGCTGACCGTCTCGCACCTGTAGCAGATCCACTCCTCGGTATAGGTCTTATCCGCATGAATGACCACGGGTGCCATAAATCGGTTCTTTTTGAAATCGGGATCGGTGTTCGCTTCCCAGTCGATCACGTCCATGAGATAGTCGAAATTCCCCTTCTCCTCCTCGGGACAATTCTTCCAGAGCAGATCCTCGCTAACGCACTCGCCGCCATAAAGCACCGACTGGTACATGGCATAAACATCACTGGCGAACTGGGGCTCGTAGGTGCAAAGGCTTGCGGGGGCATGAAGCACCCCGGGGGGCACATCCCACCCTGTATCCAGAGTGATCTTGTATGCCTGAGAGAGGTCCAACAGCTTGTTGTCCCCTTTGGTAAAGCGCTCAAGGCATGCTTTCACATCCTCCCGCCTGACATCGGGATTCAAGCCAAAGAAGGTAAAGGGGAAGGTACCGCCGTGGTTGTTGCATTGGGCAGGGAAAAAGTACATTTCGGGCTTGCCCGATGCGCCCACTCTTGCGGCGTGCTCCTCACGGTGATGGATGTGGTGCGGGAGCGGCCCTTTGTTATCAAAGAATTTGGAAAACATCGGCCAACGGTGGTACTTTTCCCACAATTTTTCGCCGATGATCTCCCCCTTCAGCTCCTCTATCAGATCGCGGAGCAGCATCCGCTCACTGCCGTCTTTGCTGACCACATAGCTCAACCCTTCGTCATCGGGAGCGAGAGGTCCGTTCTCGGCATGGGTGGTGGAGGCAAACCATCTCTCGTCGATGCCGCCCCGCTCCGAACCGAGGATGTAATAGTCATCCGGGTGCAGCTTGATCCGCTTGCCGGGAATGCAGAAGGATCTGGGGACCCATGTGGGTGCCAAGCGCAGAATGCCCGCACCCTCATTCAGTAATTTTTTCGATAATTGCATATGGAAGCTCCTCTCCTTGCTCTTGATACTATCATCATATCACGAACAAAAGAGAGGGGATAGAAATATGGAATCAAAAATCAGCAATTCAGACTAAAATTTGGTCATTTACACCCCTTGGCACTTCTCCATGCGGTCGGGGTTCTTCCCGCATATTTTTTGAATACCTTTGTAAAATAATTGGTATCGGAAAAACCCACCTGCTCGGCCACGTGAGACACGGGGGCGGCAGATTCGGCAAGCAGCTCCATTGCGCGCTCCATGCGCACCCTGCGGATGTACTCGGTGATCCCCACACCCAGCTCTCTGCTGGCAATCAGATAAAGACTGCTGCGTGACACTTTGAATTCTCTGCAAAGGGTTCTGATATCCAGCTCGTCGGAAAGGTGGTCCTCGATATAGTCCTGCAAGGACACGGCGATGGGCGTCTGGCTGAACTTGATCAGCTTTTTCATGCGAAGATAGGAGGCGCACATGTCCACCAGATCGCACATGGCGGTAAGCTCTCTGGAGTCGATGGAGCGCATTCTCGCCAATTCCGCCGTCAGTGCCTCCTGCCGCTCCCGACTGTCAAGATCCGCAATCCGCCGCCTGACGGCTTCACGGTCTCCCGACATCAGATTCTGGCCCATCATGATATAGCCCACGATCTCACCCTCGCACAAAATGGGGGTTACGGTCTCGGTCAAGCCCATATGGCAACGGTAGCGACAAACGCTTTTACTCTCCCGGGAGGCCTCAAAGCCCTTCAGATCACAGGCCAAACACTGCTTCAGGGCCGCGGGGTCGCTTCTGACCGTGGCGCAAAAGGGGCACATCTGTTCCTTGTAATCATGCAGGATCCGAAAATCCTTATCATACAGCACGCATTTGATCTTGGTCACAATATTGAGATCGTTGATCAGCTCCGCGATCTCCTCCATATCAAATTCCAGCACGGCCTCACCTCCCGCCTGTCTATTCTACCACGGCAGGGCGGAAAAATCAAGCATGGGACCGCACAGCCGTAATTTTTAAATTTTTTGATATTTTTCGTGATTCCCTATTCCATGTTTTTGGGGTTTGTGGTACAATAGGAAAATAAGAAACGGAGGCGCTGCATGAACGATAAAACACGGGGCTTTTGCTTGCAATATGCCCTTCGACGCACAGAGATCCTGCGGATCGCAGACCGATTTGCCGACGCATTGGACGAGGATCGCACCCAAAATGCCGATATGTTCGATACCGCCCGCACAGCCTTTTCCGCAAGCCGCCACCCCAACGCCACCATGCGGGCGCTGGAGGAGGAATTCCGCACGGCCGACGAGACGCTCCTTTGCCTGCTTGTGGCACTGTGTGATGCGGGCATGGAGCTGGTTTTAGCGCTCTCCCCCATCTCCTCCCCCACGGCTTTTGCCGAAATGGCAAGCGATATATTCGACCGTTTGGAACAGGAACGGCAGCCCTCCCCCCGTATGGCACAAAAGCTGACCGAGATCAAGGCCGAGCACGCCGTAAGGCGCTTGAACGCCGCCATCACTCAAATGAACCAATGCATTAAATGATTAAGAAAGAAGGAAACCAACATGAAGATCCGTGATATACTGAACACCGAAAAGCCCGTTCTCTCCTTTGAGGTCTTTCCGCCAAAATCCACCAGTCCCGCTCCCGAGAGCATCGTGCACGCGGTAGAGGAGATCGCCGCGCTGAAGCCGCCCTTTATGAGCGTGACCTGCGGTGCGGGCGGCTCCACAGCTGGCTTTACCAATGCCATTGCGGCACATATTCAAAGCGACCTGGGCGTTCCCTCGGTGGCACACCTCACCTGTGTGAACACCAAACGGGAGAATATTCGCACCCAGCTCAAGGATCTCAGTGACCTTGGCATCGAAAACATATTCGCTCTGCGGGGCGATCTGCCCCAGGGAAAGACTCCCGCCGACTTTGATTTCAAGCACGCCACCGACCTGGTGCGGGAGATCCGCTCCGTCGGGAATTTCTGCATCGGCTGTGCCGCCTATCCCGAAGGGCATCCCGAATCCCCCAATCAGAAGGAGGATATTCACTATCTTTCGGAAAAGGTGGCCGCCGGTTGCGATTTTCTCACCACGCAGATGTTTTTTGATAACAACATCCTCTACAACTTTCTCTACAAGGTCCGTGACGCGGGCATCCGCGTGCCGGTGCTGGCAGGGATCATGCCCGTGACCAACGCCAAGCAGATCACCCGCATCGTTCAGCTGGGTGGAAACATGGTTCCGCCCCGATTCCTGCGTATCGTGGACCGCTTCGGCGACAACCCCGACGCCATGAAGCAGGCGGGCATTGCCTTTGCCACCGAGCAGATCATCGATCTGTTTGCCAACGGCGTAAGCGCCGTGCATGTTTACTCCATGAACAAGCCCGATGTGGCCGCCGCGATCCTTCGGAACCTCTCGGAAATTCTGAAATGATCCGCACCTATACCTTCAACGCCGACGAGCTGACTCCCTCCCCCGCCGAGGCCCTTTCCTATCTGCGGATCAAGGGCACACCCGACGATGCCACCGATGCCCTTTTGAGCGCCTGCCTTGCAGAGGTCGGAAGCATTGCCGACTGCCGCTGTCGGGCAGGGGTATTTGATCTGGCTTTTGCCGACAGTATTCACCCCGTTCTGCGGGATTCCTGGCTCCGGGGTTGCGATCGCTTTGTCCTGTTCTGTGCCACGGTGGGTATCGAGATCGACCGCCGCATCGCCCGCTATGCCCTGACCTCCCCTGCCCGCGCCGCGGTTCTGGATGCGGCAGGCGGCGCCCTGGTGGAGGCATTGTGCGACAAGCTGACCGAGCGGCTGAGCGCAGAGCTTGCCCCCGCACGGTTCGGAGCACGGTTTTCTCCCGGTTACGGGAATTTTCCTCTCGCGGCTCAGCGGCAGGTCTTTTCACTGCTGGAGCTTTCTCGCATCGGTGTGGGGCTGAATGATTCCCTGCTCCTTTCCCCTGCCAAAACCGTCACTGCCATCATGGGGATCAAGACATAACATTCCGCATTTTGCTTTCCCGAAAGGACACACTATGAATTTGCTTGAAAAACTGCACAACGGTCTTGTATTTTTTGACGGCGGGACAGGCTCCTGCCTGCAGGCCGCAGGCCTTGCCCCCGGTGAGGCCCCCGAGATTTGGAACCGCACACATCCACAGGAGATCGAAAGCCTCCATCGCGCCTATATCGAGGCGGGCGCCGAGATCATCAAATCCAACACCTTCGGTATCAATCCTCTGCGTTATCCCAACGATTGCGCCGAGCGGGTCACCGAGGCCATGTCCATTGCCCATCGCGCCGCGGACGGTCGCGCCGCTGTAGCGCTGGATGTGGGCCCCTTGGGCAAGATGCTTGCCCCTTTGGGTGATCTTGACTTTGAGGATGCCGTCAGCGCCTTTGCCGCTGTGATCCGCGCCGGTGCGGCTCGGGCCGACCTTATATTGATCGAGACCATGAGCGATACTGCCGAGGTCAAGGCGGCGGTTCTAGCCGCGAAAGAAAACTGCGACCTCCCCGTATTCGTCACGCTCTCCTTTGACGGCACGGGCAAGCTGATGACCGGTGCCGACCCGCTGACCGCTCTTTCCCTTCTGGAAGGACTGCGGGTGGATGCCGTCGGCTTGAATTGCTCCATGGGGCCGGATGCCATGATCCCGTTGATGGAGACCCTTTACGCTCACGCCTCTCTCCCGTTGATCGCCAATCCAAACGCGGGGCTCCCGCGGGAGGAAAACGGCAAAACGGTATACGATTTAGGCCCCGCGGACTTTGCCGCCGCCACCGCCAAGCTGGTTGCGGCAGGCGCCCGCGCCGTGGGCGGCTGCTGCGGCACCACCCCTGCCCATATCGCCGCCTTAAAGCAGGCAGTGAAGGATCTTACTCCACTGCCTGTCATTTCCCGCGAAGAAACGGTGGTCTCCTCCTTCTCCCGCGCCGTGGTGTTCGGCAATCGCCCCGTGATCATCGGTGAGCGTCTGAATCCCACCGGCAAAAAGAAGCTGAAGGAGGCACTGCGGGCCGGTGACATGAGCACCGTGTTGCAGATCGGCATTGCCGAGGAGGAGCAGGGTGCCGAGATCTTAGATGTAAACGTAGGACTGCCCGAGGTGGACGAGCCCACCCTGCTGACCCGTGTTATGGGCGAGCTGCAGGCAGTCACTGCCCTTCCCTTACAGCTGGACACCTCCTCTCCCGTGGCTATGGAGCGCGCACTCCGCCGCTACAACGGAAAGGCCATGGTCAACTCGGTCAACGGCACCGAGGAGAGCATGAATGCCATTTTCCCCCTGGTTGCCAAATACGGCGGCGTGCTGGTGGCACTTACTCTGGATGAAAGCGGCATTCCCGAGACTGCCGCGGGCCGTCTTGCCATCGCACGGCGGATCCTTGACCGGGCCGCCGCCTACGGTATCGGTAAAAAGGATATCATCTTCGATCCACTGGCCCTGACCGTCAGCTCGGACATCACCGCTCCCGGCACCACCCTGGATGCCATTTCCATGATCAAAAAGGAGCTGGGCGCCGGAACAAGCCTTGGCGTTTCCAATGTTTCCTTCGGCCTCCCCGACAGAGAGACCGTGACCTCCACCTTCTTTGCCGCGGCCCTTGACCGCGGCTTGGATGCGGCCATCATGAACCCCGGCTCCGCCATAATGATGCGCACCTATCATGCGCATCTCGCCCTTGCGGGCAAGGATCCTGCCTGTGCCGACTACATTGCCGCCATCCAGCGTCTGGGTGCCTCGGCAAGCACGGCAACGGCCGCAACGGCGACAAACACGGCCGCAGACGGGGCGCAAAATCTCAAATTTGCCATCCTGAAGGGTCTGCGCACCGAAAGCGTGGCGCTGACCACGGCCCTTCTGGCCGAAAAATCTCTTCTGACCATCGTGGAGGAGGAGATTCTACCGGCTCTTGACGAGTGCGGCAGGCGCTTTGAGGCGGGCACCCTGTATCTGCCTCAGCTACTGATGAGCGCCGAAGCGGCCAAGGCAGCCTTTGATACGGCAAAGGCAACCCTGCCCGAGGCCCCCGCTACCAAGGGACGGGTGATCCTGGCAACCGTCAAGGGAGATATTCACGATATCGGCAAAAATATCGTCCGTGTGATATTGGAAAGCTACGGCTTCTCGGTCATCGATCTGGGACGGGATGTGGCCCCCGAGGCCGTGCTCCGCACGGCGAAGGAGCAAGGCATCGGGTGCGTTGGTCTTTCGGCTCTGATGACCACCACCGTGCCCGCCATGCGGGAGACCGTTGAACTGCTCCATCGGGAATTGCCCCATGTGAAGGTCTGCGTGGGCGGTGCGGTCCTGACCGCAGAATATGCCCGCAGCATCGGCGCCGACGCCTACTGTCGCGACGCCATGGCAACCGTCCGCTTTGCCGAGCAATTTGCAAATGAAAGAGTATGAGAGAGAGAAGCCCCCGTTTTCAAAACGGGGGCTTCTCTCTCTTGAAAGCTTTCGAAGCAAATTGTATATTTTTCTTTACAAAGCACCAAAACCATGTTAAAATGGAGCAAGGAACCATAAATTTTTCGCCATTTTCACCATTCTTGCGAAAGTTCAACCAATGGTTGAGCCGATTCAACTCTTCTTCGCTACCATTATGCAGCAAGATGTGGTAAACTAAAATCGTAAAAAGTTTTGGGAGGTTTTATGGCAACATGACTTTAGGCAAAAGACTGGCGGCATATCGTAAGCAAAACCGATTGACTCAGCAACAGCTGGGCGAGCAGTTGAATGTCAGTGCACAAGCTGTATCCAAATGGGAAAACGATCAAGCGCAACCCGATCTTGTCACGATTTGCAAACTGGCTGCCCTTTATCAAATTTCGGTTGATACCCTTCTGACGGGTGAAGACAGACCTGCCGCAGTACCCGTCCCGACCGATCCTGTTCAGAATACTGCGCAAGACATCATACAACCTGACGTTGATTCTCAAGGCAACCAATCAAAGCAAGAAGAGCCCACCACGCAGGCAGATCGGAATGAAAAGGCTCCGATTGTAAAAAGAGGGTTAAGCAAGGGGGCAAAAAGCATTTGTGCCTTTTTTAAAAAATACCGGGCACCGTCGGCCATCCTACTGTGCACGGCAGTGATTGTGATAGCGCTGACCTTATTTGTACAATTGTACGTATTTGACATTTTCAATATCAACACGGTCGAACAAGTGTATCTGGGAATGACCGCAGATCAGGTAACCGATCTTTTGGGTACCCCCGACAGCACTGCCGGCACAGCCACGGGCGGCACGGTGTGGATCTATCACAACTGGAAATATCATATAGCTGACCTCCCGGATCAAAAGGATAACACAAACGAAGTAACAAAAAAATTGCAGAAATTGGAAGATAGAACCTATAGCCAGGCGAAAATAATGCGAACTCGCCTGTAAGCGAGATTTTTCGGTGCTTTTAACGCTGTTCACGCTTGAAAAGTCCACACTTTCCTGCGCGTGTCCAACATCAAAATCACTCAAAAAATCTTCGCTTACAGGTTCCTTGAAATCCCGAGCTCGAAAATCTTGCCAAGGCAAGGAAAAGGGCGTAGGAAATATGCGGATATTTGCAAGCACCTTGACATAGCATTGACATGATTTTCGGGCTCCGGATCGGGTTCGTATTATTTTCGCCTGGCTAAGCAAATCAAAATCGAATTTGACGAAAGCGGTCTGGTCTGCAAGGCTCGTTTGGATACCAATCATCGTTTTTCGATGTACGAAAGCGATTATGCCACGTTACAAAAGAATGTTGCAGAAACCTATTTTACACCGGATTTCATCGTACATTACCCCGGAACGGGTGAGCCCTGGGCAGAAATGGTCGCGGGGACCACACAGGCAGAAATGATCTACCGGGATGGCAGTTACGCCAAATATGCGGTCACTGCCGCCTCCATCGAAAACGTCGTGGAGGCCAATGTTCTTGTGAAATGGAGCGACCCTTGGGGAGATATGGCAGAGGCCGTACCAACCACCCCGGCTCCTCGCAAATTGCGCTTTACGGGCATTACGCCCTACAACACCATTTGTAAGTATACCGGAAGTGCGATGACCCCTTTGATTGAAGGCACCTTGCCGGAAGGGACCACCGTTACCATCACGGGAGGGGAGGATGGCGCGGGAAATTGCACGAAGGTGGGTTGGCATTTGGTCTATATCACCCTCAGTCACCCTGATTATGTCACCGCCGATGCCACCGTATATATTCGGATCGTATGGCCGCCCGCATGGGAAACTGTGGTGGCAGAGGAGGAAAGCAAGCCCGGCTATTCGGATGCCTTTGTCTCCCGTGACGAATTAGATACCCAAAATAATACTTAAAAAAGGGCATCACCCGCTTGGCGGGTGATGCCCTTTTGCTTTATGCACCGAGATAGGCTTTTCTTACACGCTCGTCCTCGGCCAGCTCGCGGGAATCACCGGACATGGTGATAACACCGTTCTCCAGCACATAGGCGCGATCGGAGATCGACATCGCCTTTTTGGCATTCTGCTCTACCAGAAGCACGGTCTTTCCCGCCTCGCGGAAGGACTTGACGATCTCAAACACCTCACCCACAAGGAGCGGTGACAGGCCCATGGAGGGCTCGTCGAGAACGATCAGCTCAGGACTTGACAGCAGTGCTCTGCCCATGGCAAGCATCTGCTGCTCACCGCCCGACAGAGTACCCGCCAGCTGGGTGCGACGCTCGGCAAGTCGGGGGAACTGAACGAAGACCTTTTCCAGATTCTCTTTGATCTCATTCTTATCCTTGCGGGAATAAGAACCGAGAAGCAGATTATCGTATACCGACAGCCCTTGAAAAATGCGGCGCCCCTCGGGCACGTGCACCATCCCCATCCCCACGATCTTGTGGGCGGGGGTACGGGTGATCTCCTCTCCCTTATAAAGGACCCTGCCCTCCTTGGGATGAATGAGACCGGTAATGGTATGCAGCGTCGTGGTTTTTCCGGCACCGTTGGCACCGATCAATGACACGATCTCACCCTTGTTCACCTCAAAGGAGATGCCCTTCAGGGCGTGGATCATACCATAATACACATTTAAATTTTCAACCTTTAACAATACTTCCGACACAGCCATTCCTCCTTATTCACCAAGGTAAGCCTTGACCACTGCGGGATCGGAAAGGACCTTGGCTGTCTCCCCCTTGGCAAGCTCGGTACCGAAATTGAGCACCGTCAGGTTCTCGCAAATACCGCTGACCAGACGCATATCATGCTCGATGAGCAGAATGGTCATACCGAAATTCTTGCGCACAAAGGTGATGTCATCCATCAGCTCCTGGGTCTCGTTGGGATTCATGCCTGCGGCAGGCTCATCAAGAAGCAGCAGGGTGGGATTGGTGGCCATGGCACGGGCGATCTCCAGCTTTCTCTGCTTACCGTAAGGCAGATTTGCCGCCAGGTAATCCTTGTATTCGTCCAGCTGGAAGACCTTCAAAAGCTCCAGTGCCCGCTCGTAAAACTCCTTTTCGGACTTTTTGTGGCGGGGCAGGCGGAAGATCGACTGGGCAATATTGCAGGAAATACTGTTGGAAAGTCCCACCATCACGTTTTCGATCACCGTCAGATTGTTGAAAAGGCGAATGTTCTGAAAGGTTCTGGCAATACCCAGGCGATTGATCTCGGCAGGGGCCTTGCCGGTAATATCCTTTCCGCAAAGAAAGATCTTACCCGAGGTGGGCTTATACACGCCGGTCAACAGATTGAAGACCGTAGTCTTTCCCGCTCCGTTGGGGCCGATCAGACCGTACAGCTCCCCTTTCTTAATCTCCAGATTCACATCATCCACGGCGCGAAGGCCACCGAACTGAATGCGAAGATGCTCGGTCCTGAGCACGGATTCCCGCCCGTCGGAGGCAACAAATTGTGTGTCATTCATCTTTTGCTTCCTCCTGTACTACGGGTACGGTGTCACCGTTTTTTGAAACCGTCTCTTTCTTTTTGAATAATTTAGCCGTCAAGGTCTTGAAATTGTACTTTTCGCGGAAGGCAGACAGGCCCGGGGCATTCTTGTAAATGACAATGAGAATCAGGATCAGGGCATAAATAACATCCTTGAGCACCGCCATATCGCCCTTGAGCACCGACTGCAGCTTTACATTGAGGAAGGTGATCAGAGCCGCGGCGATCATGGAGCCGTTGATACTGCCCATACCGCCCAGCACCACCATCACCAGAATCTCGATGGAGTAGTTGTAATCGAAGGTGGCACTCTGCACTGTGGACTGAGTATAGCTGTAAAGCACACCGGCCACACCTGCAAAGAAGGAAGAAATGGTGAACACAAACAGCTTGTATTTGGTCACATCAATGCCCATGGCGCGGGCGGCGATCTCATTATCCTTGATGGAAATGATGGCGCGGCCGTGCTTGGAGCGGATCAGATTCTGGGTCACGGCAAGGCAGGCCAGCACCAGCACCAGCGCAATGATGAAGAGGTACTGGCGGGTAAAGCGGGGCGTCTTGAGACCCAAGGTGCCACCGAACAGCTCGGAGGGCAGATTCATCAGCACCGAACGGACGATCTCGCCAAAGGCAAGGGTCACAATGGCCAGGTAGTCGCCCCGCAGACGAAGCGCAGGCAGACCGATGATAAAGCCGAACAGTGCCGCCACCGCGCCGCCGATCAGCAACGAAAGGATCAAAACAAGGAAATTGCTTTCACCAACGCCCATGGCGGAAACCAGGAGGGATGCGATCTTACCGCCAAGGTAAGCGCCCACACACATAAAGCCCGCATGGCCAAGGGACAGCTCCCCGAGGAATCCGACCACCATGGAAAGGGATACCGCCAGCAAAACGGCGATGGAGATCTGCTCCAGCAGGAACTGGTTGCTCATGGAAAGAGCGCCCGTGACCGAGAGCAATCCGAAGATCAGCGCGGCGGCACCGATCACCAGATAATTGGCGTAACGACGGATGAAGGGCTTTTTGAAAAATGCTGCGATACGATTCATACCTTCTCCCTCCTGGCTTTGCCGAGAAGCCCGGCGGGCTTGACCAACAGAATGATGATCAGAATACCGAATTCAACCGCATCGGTAAAGGGAGCAAGCCCCGGTATGCTCAGGGAGATCGCCTCGATCACCCCAAGCACGATGCCGCCCAGCATGGCGCCGGGAATCGAGCCGATGCCGCCGATGACTGCGGCGGTAAAGGCCTTGATACCGGGCATAGCGCCCAAGGTATTGGTCAGGGTGGGAGACTTGATCAGCATACAGTAGCCCGCCACAGCGGCCAAAGCCGAACCGATGGCAAAGGTAATGGCGATGATGGCATTGGTATTGATGCCCATCAATCTTGCGGCATCACGATCCTCCGACACGGCGACCATGGCACGGCCGGGCTTGGAATATTTGACAAAAAGAGTCATGGCCACCATGATGACCACCGTAAGAGCCAGGGTCAGGATGGTGTAGTACGCGATATGGATCGAGCCCAGCGTCACGGTGCCCGAGATCTGCACGGCCATCAGCATTTTGGGTGCGGAGCCGAAGGCGATCTGTGCCAGGCTTTGCAGAAGAGAGCTGACGCCGATGGCGGTGATCAGCACCGCCAGGGGAGAGGCGCCCCGCAAGGGCTTGTAAGCAAACCGCTCCACACAAACACCCAGAATGACGCAGAACACAATGGCGGCGATCAGTGCCACGATGGGCTGCCCCACAAGAAGCAGTGTTACATACATGGCATAGCCGCCCACCATGATGATGTCGCCGTGGGCAAAGTTCAGCATTTTTGCGATACCGTACACCATGGTATAGCCGATGGCGATCATGGCATACGTCCCGCCCAAGCTGAGGCCGTTAATCAGTGCGTTAATAAAATCCATACTATTTCCTTATCGTATTTATGACAATTTGCTGACACGGCAAAAGCCGTGTCAGCAAATCAAGATCTGTTTTAAAAAGGTGTGCGATCAGTTGGCGTTGACTTCCTTGATCACAACATATTTTGCTTCCTTGGTCACGTAACCGCTGGACTGCCAGGTCACATTGGTACCGGTCACGCCGGAGAAGGTGTAATCGCCGTTAAACTGCTCCTTCAGGATCTCGCAAAGCTCATAAGCGGAGGTTTCGGCGGTGATCTCCTTCCCTGCCTCCACAGCCTTCTTCATAGCGCCGAAAATAGCGTAGACACAGTCGTAAGCAGAGGCACCGAACTGGTTGAGCGTATCCTTACCGTAGGTCTCGGTGTACTTCTTGACATAGTCACCGGCAAGACCCTCGGTGGCCTTGGAGTCGAAGTGGGAAAGCATAGAGATCTTCTGAGGAATGGTGCTGATATCAAAGCCCTCGGCGGACTCGATGCCGTCAAAGCCGTCACAGCCGTAGTAAACAGCGTCCTTGGCGATCTTATCCTTTGCCTGCAGCATGAACGTAGCGGCGGGCGTGTAGTAGATGGGGCAGAAGATAAAGGTGCAATCCTTGAGCAGATCGATCTGTGCACTGAGGTCGGTGGGCTGGTTGGTGGTAAAGCTGGCCTCGGTGTAAGTAATATTGGAATTCAGATTCTCCTTGAACTGCTTGAGGATGCCGGTGGAGTAAGCATCGTCGGATCTGTAAAGAATACCGATGTGCGAAAGGTTCAGGGAGTTGACGTATTTGGCAGCCTCACCGCCCTGGTTGGAATCCGCAAAGCACATCTGATAACCGTTGGGGTTCTGGGGGATCTCGTCGCCGGTAGCCGAGGGCGTCAGGAAGAACAGATTGTCATCCTTGGAAAGAGCGGTAAACTCCATGCCCGCGCCGGTGGTAACGCAACCCAAAGAGACCTGCACACCGGCCTCGATCATCGAGGCGTAGTTGGTCTGCACATTCTCGGACTTGGCCTGGTCATCGTAGGGCAAAAGCTCCAGCATGATGCCGTTGAGGCCGCCGTTATCGTTGATTTCCTTGATGGCCATATCGGCAGAGTTCTGAACAGCCTTGCCGTAAACTGCGGCATCACCGGTCAAGGGGCCGGACATACCGATCTTAATGGTATTGCTTTTACCACAAGAGGAGAGCGCCGCACAGCAGCCGGCGATCATCAGAACGGCGAGAACAAGCGAAAGGATCTTTTTCATTGTTGTTTCTCCTTGATGAAAATAAAATAATACCGTGGCCATGGGAGCTCGAGGGGAACTTTTTGGGGTTCGCACGGGCAGACGCCATTGCCGGTCCGGTATCTTGCCTTCGATTATAGCGCATTATGACAGATTTTTCAATAGTCATCTTGCACAAAATATCTTTATATTATAATATTTTTCGGTCTTTTTATCCTTTTTCGGCTTTTTCGAAAAGGCGTCTTCCCAAATGTGCCAAAATGTGCTATAATGATGGGCAACGCCAAAGAGAAAAATAATCATAACACTCCTTACATAGTTTATGTGGAGGATGTTATGCTGTTTTCATCTTTTTCTTTCCTGTTCTGGTTTCTGCCCATCACGCTGCTTCTGTATTTTCTGCCTCCCCTTCTCTATCGGGCATGGAAAAAGGAAAAGGCAACGAGGCGCACGGAGCTGATCTGGCAAAACGCGATCTTGCTGATCGCCAGTCTGATCTTCTATGCCTGGGGCGAGCCGCTCTACGTTTTTCTGATGATCGGCGTCATCCTTGCCGACGCCCTTTTCGGCATACTGCTCCCCCGCGTCAAGCACCCCAAGCTCCTGCTGTGGGCGGCCGTCGTTTTTCACATCGGCTTACTCTTTTACTATAAATATGCGGCTTTTTTTGCAAACGTGTTGGGTTTTTCGTTCCAATCCCCCCGCCTGCCCCTCGGCATTTCCTTCTACACCTTCCAAGCGCTCTCCTATGTGGTGGATGTATATCGCGGCCGGGTCCCCCCCGAGAAAAATCCCGCCGTGCTGGGGGTTTATGTGGCACTCTTCCCGCAATTGGTGGCAGGACCCATTGTCCGTTACCGTGACGTATCTGCGGCTCTGCGAGAGCGTACGCACAGTGTGAGCGGTACCGCCACGGGCGTCCGCCGTTTTACCGCGGGGCTTGCCAAAAAAATGCTGCTGGCCAATCCCGCAGGCGCCCTGTTCACCACGCTTACGGCACGGGCCGGGCTTTCCTTTCTGGGGGCCTTTACGGCGCTTGTTGCCTTTGCCTTTCAGATCTATTTCGATTTTTCGGGCTACTCCGATATGGCAGTAGGTCTGGGACGCCTGTTCGGATTTCGCTTTCCGGAAAACTTCAACTATCCCTACACGGCCCGCAGTATCACCGATTTCTGGCGGCGCTGGCACATGACACTTTCCACCTTCTTCCGTGAATATGTCTATATTCCTCTCGGAGGTAACCGACGCGGTACGCTCAGAACCGTGCGCAACATTTTTATTGTATGGTCCTTGACGGGGCTTTGGCACGGGGCATCCTGGAATTTTATTCTGTGGGGCGTCTACTATTTTCTCTTGCTGATCCTCGAAAAATTCGTGATCAAGCGATTTTTTCCACCCGTTCCCAGGGTAATCGCACACGGTGCGGCTCTGCTTGGCATTCTCGGCGGCTGGCTGATCTTCGCCTTTGACGGCAGTACCGCCGCTCTCACCCTCCCCGCCCTGGGGCGGTTTGTGGGCTCTCTGCTGGGTGCCGGCGGGCTATTGAACCGTGCCGATCTTTATGATGCGGTGCGTCACCTGCCCCTTTTTACCCTTTGTACCCTTGGCTGCACCCCCCTTCCGCGCAAAATATACCACAAAACGGTATGCAAAAAACGCATTTTATGGCTTCGCACCGCTCTGCCCGTGGCGGCGCTTCTGCTTGCGCTGATCGATCTTTCCGATGCCGGGTTCAACCCCTTTCTTTATTTCAGATTTTAATTTCAATTGCGAGGTACCGCCATGGTCAAGCTACTCACCCGCCTTTTTGTCAAAAACAGCGAAAATCTCAAAAGCCCCACCGTGCGCCGTGCATACGGCACCATGGTTTCGGTTACGGGAATCTTTTGCAACATTCTTCTCTTTGCCGTCAAGCTGATCGCGGGCACCCTGTCGGGGTCGATTTCGATTCGAGCCGATGCGGTGAACAACCTCTCGGATGCAGGCTCCTCGGTGGTGTCTCTGATCAGCTTTAAGATCTCGGCAAAGCCCGCCGACCGCGAGCACCCCTTCGGTCACGCCCGCATAGAATATATTGCGTCGATGATTGTTTCCTTTCTGATCCTGTTCATCGGTGTGGAGCTGGTTCGCAGCTCGGTAGAAAAGCTGCTGGCCCCCACTCCCTTGGATTTTAATCTGATCGCCATCATCATTCTGGCGGTCTCGATCGGGGTTAAGCTCTGGCTGAGCCTATTCAACCGCACCGTCGGGAAAAGGATCAACTCTGATGTCATGCGCGCCACGGCGGCTGATTCTCTTTCCGACGCGGGCGCCACCGCCGCCGTGCTTGTTGCCACCGTTGCCGCCCGCTTTCTCCCCGAAGGAATGGCGGTCTACATCGACCCCGTTATGGGTATTCTGGTGGCCTGCCTGATCTTCTGGGCGGGTCTGCGGGTACTGAACGATACCAAAAATTCGATCCTGGGGCAGGCCCCCGATGAGGAGACGGTCAATGCCATCCGCACCGTGGTAGGAGAATACCCCGAGGCACTGGGCATCCACGACCTGGCGGTACATCAATACGGCCCCGGCCATACGATCGCCACGCTCCATGTGGAGGTGGACGGCAAAAAGGATATTTTCGCCTCCCATGACACCGTGGACAACATCGAGCGGCGCCTGCGCTATGAGCACGGCATTGACTGCACCATTCACCTGGATCCCATCGTTGTGGACGACGAGCGGGTAAACGAATGGCGGAATCGGGTGGCAAGGCTGGTCAAAAAAGTGCATAACGGTATCAAAATTCACGATTTTCGCATGGTGCCCGGTACCACGCATACCAATTTGATTTTCGATATGGCCGTGCCCTTTGAGGTGAAAGAGAGCGACAATACATTAAAAGCCGCCGTAGCGGCAATGATCGCCGAAAACGCCCCCAATTTTTTCGCCGTTATCACCGTAGACAGAATATAAGGATACGACCGCATGAACTACTTTAACCAATTTAAATGGACCCGCGTGGCCTGTTATATGGGCTACATCACCCAAGCCATCGCCAACAATTTTATGCCATTGCTCTTTCTCACCTTTGAAAGCAGCTACGGCATCAGCCTGACACAAATTTCCCTTCTGATCGTAGTCAACTTTACCGTACAGCTTCTCACCGACATCATCACCGCCAAGGTCATTGACCGCCTGAATTTGCGGGCAGTGGCGGTCTGTGCACAATTTCTGGCCGTGGCGGGGCTTGTCTCCATGGGCGTTCTGCCCCATCTTCTGCCCAATGCCTATGTGGGGCTAATCATCGCCACCCTGCTCTGTGCCGTGGGCGGCGGACTGGACGAGGTGATCGTCAGCCCCTTAATGGAGGCTTGCCCCGGTGACGGCAAAGCCGCTTCCATGAGTCTGCTACACTCCTTTTACTGCTGGGGGCAGGCGGGCATCATTCTCGTTTCCGTCGGTTTCTTTGCCTTGTTCGGTATCGAGCACTGGCCCGTGCTGGCCGCCATCATGGCGTCCATTCCCCTCCTTGGCGGCACACTTTTTGCCATGGTGCCCATCCTGCGCCTGCCCGGCGAGGAAGGCGGCACTACCATGCGTCATCTGTTCTCGCATAAATCCTTCATCTGGCTCCTTTTGATGATCTTTATGGGCGGAGCCGCCGAAATGGTCATGAGCCAATGGGCCTCCACCTTTGCCGAATCCGGCTTGCAGGTCAGCAAGTCCATGGGCGACCTGCTGGGCCCCTGCCTGTTCGCTGTGCTGATGGGACTTTCCCGTGTACTGTATGCCAAGATCGCAGGGCGGGTCAATCTTCTGCCCGTCATCGTGGCATCTGCTCTGCTTTGCATGGGAGCCTATCTGCTGGCAGCGCTTGCGCCCCTGCCGATCCTGGCCCTGCTCGGCTGTGCCCTGTGCGGCTTTTCGGTTGGTATTTTCTGGCCCGGAGTTTACAGCCTTGCCACAGAGCAGATCCCCGACGGCGGCGTGCCGATGTTTGCCGTTCTTGCCATTGCAGGAGATCTGGGATGTTTGACCGCCCCCTCGTTGGCCGGTCGAATCGCCGATCTCAACGGCGGAGATCTTCGCCTGCCCTTTCTGCTGGCGATCACCATCCCCGTCCTGCTGCTCCTTTGCGCAGGAAGGCTGTATATATTATCGCGGAAAAAGAAATAAAAGAAAAAAGGGACCTTTTTGAAAAAAGGTCCCTTTTCTCTATGCCCTCTTCCTACGCACCATGTTCGCACAAACCACCCATCGCCTTCTCCTTTGGAGAAGATGTCGCGCTACCGCGCGACGGTCCATCCGCGCCAAGGCGACGATCCATCCGCGCCAAGGCGACGGTCCATCCGCGCCAAGGCGACGGATGAGGCCGGGTTACGCACTATGTTTGTACAACCATTTTGTTACTCTTGCCTTGAGCATCCTCATCCGTCAGGCTTCGCCTGCCACCTTCCCCCTCTTGGGGAAGGCTAACGAAGTGTCTCCCCACACCCCCGCGTCGTTTGCTATGTCCGCCCGCACCCCTCCCATGTGTCATTCTGAGGAGCGCAACAAAGCGCGACGAAGAATCTCGACGAGCGCAAGAAGCGCGAGGCGTGGTATGTACACGTCAGACTCCTTGGCAGTCAGTTACGCGGATGAGGAGAGCCGGTTT
>JAFTNU010000011.1 GCA_017451735.1 Clostridia bacterium | reverse complement strand
GGGCATCCAGTATTTCAACTTTTAGTGATCGGCAAGACACTCGTCGTTCAGCGGGTCAATATAGCGCAGGAAGTACCAGGAGGAGCCTGCCCACTGGGGCATGGTGTCGGTCTCGCGCTTGGCCGCGCCGCCGCACTTGGGGCACTTGCAGTTCACAAAGCTATCGATCTTGGCAAGGGGCGATTCTCCGCCCTCACCGGGAGCAAAATTCTCGATCTGAGGCAGCTTTAAGGGCAGCTCGCTGTAAGGTACGGGAACCATGCCGCACTTCTCGCAGTGCACGATCGGGATGGGCTCGCCCCAGTAGCGCTGACGGTTGAACGCCCAATCCTTCATCTTATACTGGACGCCTGCCTCTCCGACGCCCTTCTCCTCCAGGACCTTTACCATCTTTTCGATGGCGATCTTCTTTTCCTTGATGCCGTCAAGAAAATCGGAGTTGACCATCTCACCGTCGCCGGCGTAGGCCTCTTTGGAAATATCGCCGCCCTTGATCACCTCGATGATGTCAATGCCGAACTTCTTGGCAAAGGCGTAATCGCGGTCGTCGTGAGCCGGTACTGCCATGATGGCACCGGTGCCGTAGCCAATCATCACGTAGTCCGAGATGTAGATCGGGATCTCCTTACCGCTGACGGGATTCACCGCGGTCAAACCCTCGATACGTACGCCGGTCTTATCCTTGTTCATTTGGGTACGCTCGAACTCGGTCTTTTTGGCGCACTCCTCACGGTAAGCGTCCAGCGCACCTGCGTTGGTGATGCGGTCGCGATATTTTTCAAGCAGAGGATGCTCGGGCGCCATGACCATAAAGGTGACGCCAAAGAGGGTGTCGGGACGGGTGGTATAGATGCGGAGCTTCTCGTCAATGCCCTTCAGGCTGAAGTTGACAAAGGCACCGGTGCTTCTGCCGATCCAGTTGACCTGCTGCATCTTGACGTTGGGCAGGTAGTCGACCTCCTCCAAGCCCTCCAGTAGCTTGTCGGCATACTTGGTGATGCGCAGATACCACACGTCCTTGGACTTCTGCACGATATCGCTGTGGCAGATATCGCACTTGCCCCCCTGGGAATCCTCGTTGGAAAGGACCACCTTGCAGCTGGGGCAGTAGTTCACCAGTGCGGTATCGCGGAACACCAGACCGTTCTCGAACATTTTGAGGAAGATCCACTGGGTCCATTTATAGTACTTTTCCTCGGTGGTATCGACCACGCGATCCCAGTCAAAGGAAAAGCCTACGCGCTTTAACTGCTCGGAGAAGCGGGCGATATTCTTATCGGTCACCTGACGGGGGTGGATGCCGGTTTTGATGGCATAGTTCTCGGTGGGCAGACCAAAGGCGTCAAAGCCGATGGGATAGAGCACGTTATAGCCCTGCATACGGCGCTTGCGGCTGACCACCTCAAGCCCGGCGTATGCCTTGATATGCCCCACGTGCATACCCGCACCGCTGGGATACGGAAACTCCACAAGTCCGTAGAACTTAGGCTTGTCACTGGTGTCGGCGGCGTGAAAAATGCCAGCCTTTTCCCATTTTTCCTGCCACTTTTTTTCTGTGGCGGCAAAATCGTATTTCATTGCTTATTCCTCCTCTGCGGGGAGCTTGGGCTCCGCATACAGTTTGTCAAGATGATAAAATTCTCTGGCCTCACGGTCAAACACATGCACCATCACGGTACCGAAATCCACCACCATCCAGGAGCGCTGGTCGCCCCCATCGGTATGGAGCGGATGCACTCCGCGCTGCCCCAGACGGTATTCCACCTCGCCGGCAAGAGCGCGGACATGGGTGCCGGAATTGGCACTGCAAAGCACCATGCGATCGGTAATATCGCTACGCCCCTCCACAGAGATCACGGCGATATCGCGTCCGCGCTTGGCATCCAGCACAAAACGGACAGCCTCGGCAAGCTCGGTAGGATCGGCCTCGGCCAAAGACGGGAGAGACTCCCAGTTCTCAAAGGTAACGTCTTCCATTATTTTTTCCTTCCAATCAGATTTCAACTCTATTTCGTAAATCCTCCCACGCCGCAAGACTGTCAAGGCAGATGGCCCCGCCCTTTTCCCGCAGCTTGGAAAGTGTTTTTTCGTAAGAAAGCAACAGAATATTCCGCAAATGGCGCCGACGCTCAGACGGTGTCATTTTTTCGGGAACAGGATCAAAAAATGCCTGCCGTAACGCGATACAATCGGCAAATTTGCGCCCCTCCTCAATGCAATCCGCAAGGCTTAAAAGCGCATCGGAAAGGGTCATGCCAGCACGTCCCGTGGTATGCCAGCGAACCGCCGAAATCAACTCTGGATCGGCAAAATCGGGGTAGCGCGTGGGGATCACCAGCGCCGCCGTCATGCCATGCCAGACCTGCGGAGAATCCGCCTCGTCGGAGCGAAGGGTCACGCCGTGGGCATTGAAAATCACCAGTTGCTCCTCGTTCGACAGCTCCTTGGTCACGTCGTGCAAAAGCGCCGCCGCCCGCAGAAGCAATATTTTTTCGGGGCAATAGAGCGCGGCAAGGCGCGCCACCATATCCTCTACCCCCAAGGTGTGCGCCATGCGATAGGGGGAAAGAATCTCCGCCACGCTTTCGCGCAAAGCGGTCAAGGCTTGTTCGGTAATGGGTTGCATGATCTCACCTCTTTGTAGGGGCCTTATTGGTCATTGAGATCGGGAGATGATCGATACAGTCCCTTCTCTCGAATATACGCCGACACGGCCGCGGGGACAAGATCCTCAATGGACTGACCTGCCCTGACGCGCTCTCGGATCTCGGTAGAGGAAAGCTCCACCACGTCTGCTACCAGGCGGCGGGCGATCTTGCCGTATTTTTGCAGATACGTTTCATTTTTTTTGATGATCTGCCCCTCCAAAATCGGATCATTCTCCCGACGGATATAAACGGGATAGCACAGCCGAAAGATCTCCTCGGGCTTCCGCCAGGTATCCAGCGTCAGCATCATGTCGGTACCCATCAGCAAAAACAGTCTGCGGTCATCACCGGCAAGCGTCCGAAGGGTATCCACCGTAAAGCTGCGTCCGCCGCGGGCGATCTCCATATCGCTGACGATCACGTTCTTCATGCCGCCGAAGGCCAGCTCGCACATAGCAAGGCGGTGGGCGGGATCGTCAGAGGCATCGATCTGCTTGTGGGGCGGGATCCCTGCGGGGATCACATAAAGCAGATCCAATTCCATTTTGGAAAGAAAGGCCTTAGCCGCCTCCACATGGCCCTTGTGCACGGGGGCAAAGGTCCCCCCGTAAATGCCGATGCGTATTACACCGTTCAGCATAGCTCGATCTTATTCTTTTTGTTTTTCGATTCGCGGTACAAAATCAGGCATTTGCCGATCACCGCAACCACCTCGGCATCGGTGGCGGCGGCAAGCTGCTCTGCCACATCGCGCACTGCCTCGCCGGAATTCTCCAGAACGCGCATCTTGATCAGCTCTCTTGCCTCCAGCGCATCGGATACGGTCTTGACCATAGGCTCGGTCACGCCGCTCTTCCCCACCTGCATGATGGTGTCCTCCTTGGACGCCATAGAGCGTAGCTGCGCTCTTTGTTTGCTTGTAAGCATAGTATCTCCTTACGATTTTAAAAAATCAATGGCTTTTCGGTATTTTTCCTGCCTTTTCAACGCCCATTCGTCAATCTCTTCCGGATCCAGGCGAGAAAGATCACTGTTGTGCGAAAGATCCGCCAGCTTGACGGCTTTGGCAATAGGATTCTCCTTCAGGCGTGCCACGTAATCCATGTAGGGCTCGCCCTCGGCATGGGTCAACAGGCGCAGGGCCGCGAGCACATCGCCGTCAAAGCCCATCTGCTCCAGATCCCGAAAGGTGTAGGAGGTGTCCTCTACCACGTCATGCAAAAGAGCCGCCACGGTGGTCTGCTCGTCCGTCATCTGCTCTGCCAGATGAAAGGGGTGAAATACATAGGGCATTCCACTCTTGTCCACCTGATCCCGATGCGCCTCAAAGCACAGGAGCAGGGCTTTCTTCGTTTGTGCGGTGTAGATCACCCGTCATCCTCCACTAACCCCATGCGGCGAGCAAATTTCCGTGCAAACATCCGCACGGCCGCACCGCGGTGGCTGATGGCGTTTTTCTCATCGGCAGACAATTCCGCCAGCGTTTTACCGGCAGGATCGTACCAGAAAAGCGGATCGTAGCCAAAGCCGTTTTCTCCCCGAGGAGAAAGCAGGATCTCGCCCTCTACCGCGCCCACGGCGCGGATCGGAGCGCTGCCGTCCGGGAAAACCATGACAAGAGAGCAGATGAAGGCGGCTCTGCGATCGCCAATGCCCTCCAGCTTTTTCAAAAGCAGTGCATTGTTCGCCTTATCATCATGATTCCCCGCATAACGGGCCGAATAGATACCGGGCTCCATGTTGAGCGCCGGGACCACAAGCCCCGAATCGTCGGCAAGACCGGGGTAACCGGATCCGGCCGCAGCGGTAGCCTTGATCATGGCATTTTCTTCAAACGTGGTGCCGTTTTCCTCAATATCCTCGGTAATTCCCACATCGTCCAGGGACTTGAGATCGATCACATCCCCCAGCTGAGCGGTCAGAAGACGCTGAAGCTCGGCAACCTTCCCTTTATTGCGGGAGGCCAGTACAACAGTCATTTTTTTCATCTCATTCAAACAGCGCGGTCACAAACTCCTCCGCGTCAAACTCCTGCATATCGTCGATTTTTTCGCCAACGCCTACAAATTTTACGGGCAGACCCAGCTCGCGGCGAATGGAGAGCACAATACCGCCCTTGGCGGTGCCGTCCAGCTTGTTCAGAACCAATCCGGTGATCTCGGCCGCGTGACTGAACTCCTTGGCCTGTAAAATGGCGTTCTGCCCTGTGGTGGCATCCAGCACCAAAAGATTCTCTCTTGCCGCATCGGGCAATTCACGGGAAATAACACGGTTGATCTTGGCCAACTCGTCCATCAGATTTTTCTTGTTGTGCAAGCGGCCCGCGGTATCGATGATCAGCACGTCCGCCTGCTTTTTCTTGGTATACTGGATGGCGTCGTAGACCACAGCAGCGGGGTCGGAGCCCTCGTTCTGATGGACCAACTCCACCCCGGCCCGGTCACACCAGACGGCCAGCTGGTCGATAGCGGCGGCACGGACGGTATCCGCGGCGGCCACCACCACCTTTTTCCCCGCTTTTTTCAATCGCTTGGAGATTTTGCCGATCGAGGTGGTCTTGCCCGCCCCGTTCACGCCGATGATCAGGATCACCGACGGTGTCGTGTCCAAGTGCAGGGGCTCCCCCTCTCCGATCAGCTCCTCGATGATGACCTTGAGAACGCCCTTGATCTGCTCGGGCTCCTTCAAGCGTCCCTCCTTGATCTCCTCACGCAGGCGGTCAAGAATCTCCTCGGTGGTATTCACGCCCACATCGGCGGTGATAAGCAATTCCTCCAGCTCATCAAGAAGATCCTCATCCACCTTGACAAAATGCTTGAGCAATGCGTCAATGCGACCGAAGATCGCATTTTTGGTCTTGGCAAGACCTTCGCGCAATTTAGCCAAAAATCCCATTCCAGTCGTCTCCTTCCTGTTTTCCGCGGATCGATGCCACGTCAAGGGCCAGCACCTTGGAGATGCCGCGCTCGGGCATGGTCACACCGTAAAGGCGATTGGCCGCCTCCATGGTACCGCGGCGGTGTGTGATCAGAATGAACTGCGTTTCTGTGGAATAACGCTTGATGTAAGCGGCAAAGCGTGCCACGTTGACCTCGTCCAGCGCCGCCTCGATCTCGTCCAGGATAAAGAAGGGCGTGGGATTGACCTGCAGGATGGCAAAGAACAGAGCAATGGCGATAAAGGACTGCTCGCCGCCCGACAGCAAGGTCATATTTTTAATGATCTTGCCGGGAGGTGCCGCCTTGATCTCGATGCCGCTGGTCAGCACATCGCTGGGGTCGGAAAGGGCCAGCTCTGCGGTACCGCCGCCGAACAGCTCCTTAAAGGTTTTATCAAAGTTGATGTTGATCTGCTCGAAGGTCTTCATGAAGGAGACCTGCATTTCGGTCTCCAACTCCTTGATGATCTTCAAAAGGTCGTCACGGGCGACAGTCATGTCGTTGATCTGCCCCTGCATGTAGTCGTAGCGCTCCTTGATCTCCTTGTATTTCTCCACGGCACCCAGGTCCACGTTACCGATGGCACGCAGACGGTTACGGCAGCTGACCTGCAGCTGATATACCTCCTCGCGCTGATCGGCGGTGATCATTTCATATCCCAGCTCCAGCGCCTGATTGCGGGTCATCTCATAGTCCTCAAAGAACTTGTTATTCAGCTTATCCTGCTCCTCGCGCAGATTCTGCAGCTTGCTCTCGTTCTTGGCGTGAGCCAGTGCAAAGGTCTCCTTTTCGGCCATTTTGCCACGTTCCTTGGACTCCAGCTCCACACGCTTTTTCTCCAGGGCCATTTCGCTGGCGGTCAGATTGGCGTGGCGGGTCTTCAGCTCTTCCAGAACACGCTCACCCTCGGCAAAGGTGTTACGGTTGGCCTCCTGGCGCAACATCTCACTGCGGATGCTCTCCTCCAATTGGGCGACCTGCTCCTGCTGAGATCGGATCTCCTCACGCAGCTCATTGGCCCGCGCCTCGGATTCCTCCAGATAGGTCTTGGCGGTCTCGATATCCTTACGCACACCGCTGATGCCGATATAGAGCTCGGTCATCTCGCTCTCTTTTGCAGTCTTTTCGTCCAGAACGGCGTTGCGCTCCACATCCTTTTCGGCGCGCAGAGCCCCGATCTCCTCGATCTGGTGGCGCAGCTCCTTCTCCCGCTCGGCAAGGCGGATCAACTCCTCATCATAATCGGCCCGCTGGCGTGCCAGCGCCTCAAAATCGTTGTTCAGCTTTTCGATCAACGTCTCGTTGGAATCGAGCTTTGCGCGGTACTGGGCGGCAATGGCGGCCTCGGAATTCTGCAAAGAGGCCAACAGCTGGCGGCGGTCATCGGCATCGGAGCGCTCATCCGACAGCTCCTTGATCTCCCGCTCGATCTTCTCGCGGTCAATGCGATACGCCTCCAGCTTTTTGGTCAGCTCCTTCAGCTTTTCGGAAAGGCTGTCGATCTCGCTGGAGCGAGACAGGACGCCCGATTTCTGCTTGACCGAACCGCCGGTAAAGGAGCCTCCCGCGTTGATGACCTGCCCATCCAGGGTCACGACCTTCACGCGGAATCTGGTACGCTTGGCCATTTCGGTGGCATGCTCGAGATTATCAAAGACCACAGTGCGCCCCAACAGGGAGGCAATGATCTCACGGAATTTATCCTCACACTCCACAAGGTCAGAAGCCACTCCGACATAGCCGGCACACTTTTTTGCCTCCTCCATTTCGGCGGTGGGATTTTGCCCGCGCATAGAAGAAATGGGGAAGAAGGTGGCACGTCCGGCCTGCGCCTGCTTGAGGTGATACATGGCGGCCTTGGCAACGCTCTCATCCTCTACCACGATGTGCTGCAGATTGGCGGCCAGTGCGATCTCAATGGCGGTCACATGCTTTTTATCCACCGAGATGAGCTTGGAAAGGGGGCCGTAGATCTTACCGCACCGACGCCCCTGAGCATCGGTGATGCGGCCTGCGGCGTAAGACTCCATCACATAGCGGACGCTGTGGGCAAAGCCCTCCAGATTTTCCTCCATGGCACGGAAGGCATTGATACGCTGGGTAGCGATATCGGACTGCACCTTGCAGTCGTTCTCCTCGGCGCGCAGGGTCTCCAGCTTGTCATTGAGCACATCAAGCTTTTCATCGCAGGCGGTGATCTTCTCCTCGGCCTCTGCGATCCGGGCGGCGTAATCCTCGACCACCTTGTTTTTCTCTTCCCATTGACGGGTCAGATCCTCGGAGACCTTGCGGTAAGAGGCGATCTCCCCTTCCATGGACTCGGTCTTACCGCTGTCGGTCTGCTTGCCGGTCTCGATGACCTGCATGCGCACCTTGATATCCATGGCCTCGGTCTCGCGCTCATCAATATCGGCCAAAGCAGTGGCAATGTTGCCCCCCAGCTCCAGAGCACGGTTTGCAAGTGCCTGCGCCTCCTCGGCCTTCTTCGTGTACTCACCGTCAAGGCGGGCCAGATCCCCCTCCAGGGTCTCTACCGCGGTGCGTCGGCGGGTGGTCTCCTCCTCCTCGGCGGCAAGGCGGGTCCCCTTGAGCTCAATGGCCTCTTTTGTGGTCTGAATCTTCTCTTTGGTGTGAGCGATGGTGGTCTCGGTGACGCTGTATTGTCTGTCACGCTCGCTGTTTTCCTTATTCAGTGCCTGGATCTTTTCGTACAGCTCGGACTGCTTGGTCTTGTTGCTCAGCGACTCCTCGGAGATCTGCTCGCTCTGGGCTCGATAGTTCTCGATGGCCTCCTCTGCGATCTTTAAGTCATATCCGCTGTTACGGTAATTTTCCTCGGCCTTCTCGATATTCAGTCGTAAGCGCTCGGAATCAAAGAGCCAGAGCTGAACATCGGCCTTTTTCTTGGCCTCGTGCAATTCCAAGGCTCTTTGTGCCTTTTCCGCCTCCTTTTCAAGGGGGCCGACCTGCGCCGCCACTTCCTGAAACACGTCGTTGACACGGGTCATGTTCTCCTCTGTGGTGGCCAGCTTGCGCTCGGTCTCGGTTTTGCGATGGCGATATTTTGCAATACCCGAGGCATCCTCAAAGATACTGCGGCGCTCGTCGGATTTACGGGAGATGATCTCGGCGATCTTACCCTGACCGATGATGGAATAACCGTCTCTGCCCACACCGGTGTTCATAAAGAGCTCATAAATATCACGCAAGCGACAGGGACGCCGATTGATGAAATATTCACTCTCGCCCGCACGGTAATAGCGGCGGGTGACGATGACCTCGTCATAGGGGCAATCCAGGCGATGCTCGGCATCGGTGTTATCAAAGGTGACCGATACCTCGGCAAAGCCCATGGGGCGACGGCTGTCCGCACCGCCGAAAATGATGTCCTCCATCTTGGTACCGCGCAGGCTCTTGGAGGAAATTTCACCCAGAACCCAGCGCATGGCATCGGAAATATTGGACTTACCGCTTCCGTTAGGACCCACAATAACGGTTGCACCGCGCTCAAAGGTCAGCTTGGTTTTATCGGGGAAGGATTTAAAGCCCTGCATTTCCAGCGATTTCAGATACAAGACGCACGCCTCCTTTCTTCAAAATGATAATATAATATATTATTATAACGGATGCGCGCGCAATTTGCAAGAGGTTTTGGGGATTCTGTCAGAATTTTTTGGAAACGGCAGGCATACGGTGCCGTCCCTGCCACAGAGCAGGGACGGCATGATATTCACCTTGCGACGAGAGCGTACAGCCACAGGCTGACGGATGAGGTGCCTTCAAACGCGAACAGGTAAACGCAAAAAACGCGAAAAGGCACACAACAGTGTGCCTTTTCGCGTTTTTTATTTGGGTAGATAGAGCTTGAGAGCCTCGCGGGCGGCGTTCTGCTCCGCCTCCTTTTTGGAGGTTCCCTGCCCCTCGCCGAAGCAGTTGGAATTGATCAGCACCCGCACCGCAAAGATCTTGGCATTATCGGGGCCCTCCTCGCTGATCAGCTCATAGCGAAGCTCCTCACCCGGGGTTTGCTGCACATACTGCTGAAGGAGCGTCTTATAATCCTCCAGCGGTTGGGTATCCCGCTCGATCTTCGCAATCTCGCTTTTGATGAACGGAAGCAGAAAATCGGCAACGGTATCAAGATTTCCGCTATCCAGATAAATGGCACCCAATAACGCCTCAAAGGCATCCTCCAGCAATTTGGGCTTTTCGCGTCCGTCCTTGGCCTCACCCTTCCCCAACAGGAGAAAATCACCCAAATGGATCTGTGTAGCATAATCGGCAAGAGCCCGCTGGCAGACCAGATTCTTTCGCAAAACCGTCAGGCGCCCCTCGGGCAATTCGGGATAAGTGCGGTACAGATAATTGCAGACCGTCAGTGAGAGAACCGAGTCGCCTAGAAATTCCAGGCGCTCGTTACAGCCGGCACGCCCCCCCATATGCTCGTTGGCAAAGGAGGAGTGCGTCAGCGCCGTGCGCAGAAGCAAGGGATCACGGAACGCATATCCGATGCCCCCCTCCAATTCATGAAAATCCAGTGGATACATGTTTATTTCTCACCCCGTTCCATGACTTTTTCGCACGCATCACAAGAGGCGGAGTCCTCTTTACAGGTCGGCTCACGCTGTGCCCTTTTCAGTGCGGCAAAGCGCTCCGCTTCCTCGGCAATATCATAGATCACACCGCTTTCGGCATAGCTGACAGCGGCACGAATGGCGTTGCAAAAGGCACGGGCATCGGAGGAGCCGTGTGCCTTCAGCACGGGCTTGGAGATTCCCAGGAAGGGGGAGCCGCCATACTCGGAGGCATCAAATTTCTTTCGCATCTCCCCGATGGAGCCCTTCAGCATCAGCGCGGACAGCTTGGTCATGCCGTTTTTGGTCAATGCCCCCTTCAGAGCCTTTAACAGCATTTTACTGGTGCCCTCCATGGTTTTGAGAAACACGTTCCCCGTAAACCCATCGGTGACCACCACGTTACAAGCCCCCATAGGAACGGCACTGCCCTCTACGTTGCCCATATAGCAGATCGACGAACAGCTTTTCAAGCGCTGATTGGCGGCCACATGTAAAGGGGTACCCTTACAATCCTCGGTACCGTTATTGAGCAACCCCACCGTGGGGGAACGCATATCAAACATTTTGCGGGCATAGGCGGAGCCCATGACGGCAAACTGCTCGATCTGTTCATCGGTAACGGTAACATTGGCACCGGTATCCAACAACACACACGGATCGGTGGCAGTCGGCAAAATGGTGCCGATGGCGGCGCGCTGAATTCCTCTTACCTTGCGCACGATGAGTGTGGCACCTGTAAAAAGTGCACCCGTATTGCCCGTGCTGACAAAGGCATCGCCCTTTCCTTCAGCAAGCAGGCGGAGCCCCACGCTCATGGAGGACTCCTTTTTGGATCGGACCACCGAAAGGGGGTCATCCTCCATGGTCATCACCACGGGGGTATGTACGATATCAAATCGGCGCAGGTCAAAGCCCTCCTCCGCCGCGACGCGATCGATCTCATTCCGATCGCCCACCAAAATAAAGCTGGCGTTTAACTCCTTTGACGCCGCAACGGCGCCCTTCAGAGTCTCCAAGGGTGCATGATCTCCGCCCATGATATCTACGATAATGCGCATGAAAGTACCTCCTTTCCTTCAACGGTACGCGTTTTTTTCGAACATGTCTGACAGCTTTCGCACTTCTGCGTGTCAAGCGCCGCCCATTGCGGCGCCTGGTTATTCCTTGATTGCGGACAGCACTGCGTCCAGCGCCTCCAGGGCTCTGGCGGAAATGGCCTCATTGCGCACCGACTTACCGCCCCGTACCTTTTGCGTCAGCGGAGGAACGATACCGAAATTGGCATTCATAGGTACAAAATCGCCGATGCCGCCCTCCCCCACATAGTTTGCCATAGAACCCAGCATGGTCAGACGCGGGAACACCAACGGCTCCATGCCGCGAGCGCGGCGAGCTGCATTGATGCCTGCAACAAGCCCGGAGCCTGCCGACTCGATATACCCCTCCACGCCGGTCATCTGGCCTGCGAAAAAGAGGTCGGGGTTTTGGCGAACCCCGTAAACGGTATTCAAAAAGCCGGGAGATCTGAGATATGTGTTGCGGTGCATGACACCGTAACGGAGAAAGGTGGCATTCTCAAGCCCCGGGATCATGGAAAAGACCCGCTTCTGCTCCGGGAAGGTCAGATGGGTCTGAAAGCCTACCAGATTATACATGGTGCCCTCACAGTTTTCCTTGCGCAGCTGAACCACGGCATAGGATTCCTTGCCCGTTCGCTGATCCACCAATCCGACAGGCTTGAGCGGCCCGTAGCGCAGGGTGTCATAGCCCCGACGGGCCATGACCTCCACGGGCATGCACCCTTCAAAGACCTTGGGGTTCTTCTGCCCTTCCTTGTCAAACTCCTTGAGCTCGGCCTCTTTGGCGCTGATCAGGGCCTGATAGAACGCATCATACTGTTCTTTTGTCATAGGACAGTTGATGTAATCGGCGTCCCCCTTGTCATAGCGGGAAGCAAAGAAGGCCACCTCCATATTGATGGTGGAAAAATCCACAATGGGAGCTACCGCATCGTAAAAATAGAGCCCGTCCTGCCCCGTCAGCGATGCGATCTGCGCCGCCATGGGCTCGGAGGTCAGCGGTCCCGTGGCTATCACGGTCACACCGCTCCCCGGGATCTCGGTGGCTTCTCTTTCTTCCACCTCGATCAGCGGATGATTTCGGATACAGTGGGTAACGGTATGGGAAAACGCCTCTCTGTCTACCGCCAGAGCGGAGCCGGCGGGCACCTTGGTGGTATCCGCCGCACGAAGGATCAACGACCCGCAACGGCGCATTTCCTCTTTGAGAAGCCCAACCGCATTGGAAAGCGCATCGGAGCGCAAGGAATTGGAGCAGCAAAGCTCGGCAAAGCCGGGGGCATGGTGGGCGGGAGTCATTTTGTGGGGCTTCATCTCCACAAGACGCACCCGCACCCCTCGCTCCGCGATCTGCCAGGCCGCCTCACAGCCCGCAAGCCCCGCGCCAAGGACGGTTACCAGGGGCTCACTCATGCTTTTTCTCCGCGACGGGCTCTTCACTCTCGCGCTTGTAGCCGCAATCCTTATCGTGACAGACAAGCAGTGCCTTCCCCTTCTTGCGGAAAAGGATCTTGCCGCACTGCGGGCATTTTTCGTTCACGGGCATATCCCAGGAGGAAAAGTCACACTCGGGATATTTTTCACAGCTGTAGAACACCGTTTTACTGCGCCCGGTCTTGATCAGCACCTTGGAGCCGCATTGCGGACACGGAACATCCAGCTCTTTGGTCTTCTGTTTGGTAAAGTTGCATTCGGGATAGCGGGA
Source organism: Clostridia bacterium (assembly GCA_017451735.1). Classification (GTDB taxonomy): domain Bacteria; phylum Bacillota; class Clostridia; order Oscillospirales; family CAG-272; genus Firm-07. The sequence goes on along the minus strand of JAFTNU010000011.1, from coordinate 26,463 downwards.
GCAGGCAAAAAAGGTGCCGTAACGACCGCTGCGCTGTACCATGTCGGCACCGCACTTCTCGCACTTGAAATCGGCCACAACGGGGGGCTTTTTCTCGACCCGTTCGGGCTGTTCCTCTTTTTTCTCGGTCAAGGGCTTGGTGTTGCGGCAGGTCGGATAATTGGGGCAGGCGGCGAACTTACCGTAACGGCCGTTCTTGACCACCATTTTGGAGCCGCACTTATCACAGATGATATCGGTCTCCTCCACAGGCAGCTCAAAGCTGCCCTTTCCGATGGTGGTCTCTGCCTTCTCCAGCTCCCCGGAGAATCCCTTCCAGAAGGATTCCAGAACCGCGACCATCTCGGCATTGCCTTTTTCGATCTCGTCCAGTTGATCCTCCATCTGTGCGGTGAAGGTGTAGTCAACGATATCCGAGAAATTCTCCTTCATCAGCTTGGTGGTCACCTCGCCAAGGGGCGTGGGCACCAGTGATTTTCCGTCGCGCACCACATAATTGCGGGAGACGATGGTGGTGATGATGGTATTGTAGGTGCTGGGGCGGCCGATACCCTTTTCATCCAGGAATTTGATCAGGGATGCCTCGGTGTAACGGGCAGGCGCCTCTGTAAAGTGGCGGGAGGATTCAATATGGCGGGGGGAGATCTTCTCACCCTCGGTCAGCTCGGGAATACGGATGTCCTTTTGCTCGCTGATGGCATCGGCGCGGGTCTCCTCCTCCTCGCTTTCCTCATAGACCGCCATGTAGCCCGGGAAGGCCACACTGTAGCCGCCTGCGCGGAACAGATAGCCTGCCGATTCCAGCTCAACGGCCAGTGTATTGAGCGTGGCAGACTGCATCTGACTTGCGACAAAGCGCTCCCAGATGAGTTTGTACAAGCGGTACTGATCGGGGGTCAGATATTTGTGAATCTTGGCAGGCTCCAGGTCGATGTGAGAAGGACGAATGGCCTCGTGTGCATCCTGTGCATTGGCACGGGTCTTATAGACACGGGGCTTTTCGGGACAGTAGCCCTCGCCGTACTTGGCGGCGATCAGATCACGTGCGGCATTCTGCGCCTCTGCGGAAACGCGGAGCGAGTCGGTACGCATATACGTGATCAAACCCTGTACACCGCCGTTTTCGGTGCCCACATTGATGCCCTCATAAAGCTCCTGGGCCACGCGCATAATGCGTTGAGACTGGAAGCCCAGCTTGCGGGAGGCCTCCTGCTGCATGGTGGAGGTGGTAAAGGGCGGCGCGGGCAGCTTCTGACGGCTGGCGCGCTTCACGCTTTGCACCGTGAACGGCTTCCCCTCCACGGCCTTGACGATCTGATCGGCGGCGCTCCGGCTTGCCAGCTTCATTTTGCCCTGCTCGTTGCCATAGAAGCGAACCGAAAACTCCTTGCCCTCGCCGGTGCCCAGTTGGGCATCGATGGTCCAGTATTCCTCGGGCACGAAGGCGCGGATCTCGTCCTCGCGGTCAACAATGATGCGGGCGGCAACCGACTGAACACGGCCGGCGGAAAGGCCGTTCTTAACCGCCTTCCAAAGGTAGGGAGACAGCTTATAGCCCACCACACGGTCCCAGATACGGCGGGTCTGCTGAGCATTGACCAGATTCATATCGATGGCGCGGGGCTCCTTGATGGCGGCACGCACCACATCGGGCGTGATCTCATTGAAAGAAACACGCAAGGTCTTTTCGGGCTCAAGTCCCAGGGCATTGGCAAGGTGCCAGGCAATGGCCTCTCCTTCGCGGTCAGGGTCAGGTGCGAGAAAAACTTTTTTTGCGGCCTTTGCCTCTTTGCGGATCTCCTTGATCAGATCTCCCTTGCCGAGGATATTGATATAATGGGCCTCAAACCCGTTGTCGATATCTACGCTGAGTGAGCTCTTGGGCAGGTCACGCACGTGACCCTTGGATGCAATTACCTTGTAGTTGGAGCCAAGATACTTTTTAATGGCAGTCGCCTTGGAAGGCGACTCCACGATGACCAGATTTGCCATGTATGGATTCCTTTCCTCAGGGCTTGGAATTTCCTTACCCTTAAATTACTTTTTCTCAAACATTCCGCCGGGGATCGAGCGGATCAAACCATAGATCTCAAACACGGTGCATGTAGACACCGCCTCGGAAACGGGCACGTCCTTTGCGGTGAGCACATCCACCGAAAAAGGGCCGTCCGGGAGCATGGTATACAGTTCCCTCTGCCGAGGCGCCAGCGCAGAGGTGTCGGGAGTGCTTTGCCCCGAAATATCCTTGATTTCGTCGACCGTTTCCTTCTTTTTGCGACGCACGATACGTTGCAACGGCGATTCGCGGTGCACCGAGGAGGGGGCATCCTCGCTCTCCGGATCGCCGATCATCCGCAGCCCGAAGCGGCGCAATGCCTCCGGGGTAACGGCAGAATACTGCGCCGCCTCGGGCAGGGCCTCCATTCGGATAGCATCGCGGTAAAGGAATCGGAAATGAGCCAGGATCTCCTCGGCATCAAGGGCCGGCAGAGCGCCGTCGGCCAACAGGCGGTTGGTGCCTGCCGAGCGGGGAGATGTGATGTCGCCGGGCACGGCAAGCAGAGTTTTTCCCTGCACCACCGCATAGCGGGCGGTGATGAGCGCACCGCTGTTTTCCCCTGCCTCCACCACCAGCACCGCCCCCGAAAGGGCACTGATGATGCGATTGCGCATGGGAAAATTCCAACCGTGAGGCTTGGTGCCGGGGGCATACTCGGTGAGGATGGCACCGTGCTCTGCGATCTCGGCGGCAAGACGGGTGTGCTGCTTGGGATACACCAGATCGATCCCACAGCCGAGCACCGCCACGGTCTCACTCCCCGCATTCAGTGCGGCCGCGGCGGCAATGCCGTCAAGCCCTGCCGCCATACCGCTGACGATCACGGCACCTGCCGCGGCCAGCTCAAAAGATAGTTTATACGTGACCCGCTCGCCGTATGCGTCGGCTTTGCGGGTACCCACCACACCAACAGTCAATCGCCCATCGAAAACCGGCAATTTACCGCGACAATACAGAACGGCCGGCGGCTCATCGATCTCGCGCAACGATGCGGGATAATCGATACTGTCAAAGGTCAGAATACGCACTCCGTTGCGGTGGCACCACAATGTGATGCGTGCGGCATCCTTTTCGGTGCTCTTTCGCAAAAGCGCGGTCAATGTTCCCTGCCCGATGTCAGGTAATACAGAGCGGATCGCCGCCTCGTCGGCCTCAAAGATTGCCTCGGGTGTGCCGAAGCGGGAGACCAGGGACTTCAGCATGGACGAGCGGGGTCCTAAGATCTCTGCCAGAGCAATCCAGTTTTCTTCGTGCTTCACACTCTCACCTACCCCGATAAAATTCCCACAGGAGGATCGATGCGGCAACGCCCGCATTGAGCGATTCCACGCCCGGGGCCATAGGGATATAGACCTTATGCGTACAGGCATCGAGCACCGCTCTTGAAAGTCCGTGCCCCTCGTTGCCGATCACAACCGCATCCCTTTCTCCGAAGGATAGACTGCCCAAGCGGGCAGCGCTTTCATCCAATGCCGCGGCATAGACCTTCCCCTCGCGCCCCAGAGCGGCGATGACATCGCAAAAATCCTCGGTCACCCACACATGGGTATGAAAAAGCGTCCCCATGGCGGCGCGAATGGTGCGGGGATGATACAGATCGGCACAGTCGGCGGACAGGATCACCCGCGCCACGCCAAAGGCGGCGGCGGAGCGAATGATGGTGCCCAGATTGCCCGGGTCACGTACGCTTTCCACCAAAAGAGTCTGTCCCCTGACAGCATCCTTGAAAAAAGCGTGCCATTTATCTATTGTAACGATTTTATGGAATTTGTCAAGGCGTTTTGACAGACAAATCACACCTTCGGGAGATTTTTCCTCGCTGATCCTGTCAAAAAGCACATCGGGTAAGATGACCGAACGACAATCGGCAGGCAATTCCCGCTCCCCCGCGGCGGTCAGAAGAGTCTGCGTCGCAGACTCACGGAACAGAACCGCATATAAGGGGAGCGCAGCATCTAACGCCTCCAAAAACAATTTCTTACCGTCAAAACGAAAAAGCCCCTCCCGCTCGCGGAACTTCCGTTCGGTCAGCAATGCGGTTTGCTTGATCAGGACATTCTGCCTTGAGGTAATGATCTCTTGCGGTTTTCGCATACCGTCCCCCCCTTTTTTTAACAATTTCTGCTTTACACAGGTCTCCAAAAAGCCAAAGCCCCCTCGCGAGCTCTCGAAATGAAGGCGTACATAGCCACTCCCAAAGACGCAACGACCTGCGTCGAGGACTGCGGCGAGGAGCAACGCAAAATCGCGCTCCACACGCCCCACGCCTTCAAAAAGCGACAGCTCGACGATATATCGCAGAAAGCAAGGCGCAGAGCGTAGTTATCTACGTCAAGCCGTTTTCAAAAAAATGCGCCGCTCCACACGACCCACGCCTTCAAAAAGCAAGCAGTTCAAGGCGCACCGCAGCCGATACCCGAAGGCGTAATGCTCTACGTCGAGGGCTGAGGCGAGGAGCAACGCCGAAATGCGCCGCTCCACACCACCCACACCTTCAAAAAGCAAGCAGTTCAAGGCGCACCGCAGCCGATACCTGAAGGCATAGTGCTCTACGTCGAGGGCTGAGGCGAGGAGCAACACCGAAATGCGCCGCTCCACACCACCCACGCCTTCAAAAAGCAAGCAGTTCAAGGCGCACCGCAGCCGATACCCGAAGGCGTAATGCTCTACGTCGAGGGCTGAGGCGAGGAGCAACGCCGAAATGTGCCGCTCCACACCACCCACGCCTTCAAAAAGCAAGCAGTTCAAGGCGCACCGCAGCCGATACCCGAAGGCGTAGTGCTCTACGTCGAGGACTGAGGCGAGGAGCAACGCCGAAATGCGCCGCTTTTTGAAGGCGTAAATATAGAGAAAAACCCGGTTGAAACCGGGTTTTTCATCCTTTACAGTGCAGCCTTTGCGGTCTCGACCAGAGCGGCGAAAGCCTCTTTGTCGGACACTGCCAGCTCAGAAAGCATCTTGCGGTTGAGATCAACGCCTGCCTTCTTCAGACCGTGCATGAAGGTGGAGTAGTTGATGCCGTTGACCTTAGCCTGAGCGGAGATACGGGCGATCCAAAGAGAGCGGAAATCTCTCTTCTTCATCTTGCGGCCTGCGAATGCGTAGTTGCCGCTCTTCATGATGGCCTCTTTAGCCATCTTGAAGTGCTTGGACTTTGCACCCCAGTAACCCTTTGCAGCCTTCAGAACTTTATTTCTTCTCTTGCGCGTCATCATCGCGCCTTTTACTCTTGCCATTGTTTTCTTCCTCCGTTTCTCTTATTTCTGGATCAGGTGACGAGCGGTTGCGGTCATGGACGCGCTGAGAATTGCGGAAGAACGCAGATGTCTCTTGCGCTTAGCATCCTTGAGACCAAGGTTGTGGCGGTGATGGCAGTGGTTCATCTTAACCTTGCCGGTTCCGGTAACGGAAAATCTTTTGGCAGATGCCTTGTGAGTTTTGATTTTTCCCATTTTTATTTACTCCTTTGTATCATGATCTGTATCATCAGGCGGCGTACCGCCAAAATGGACTTACTTCTTGACGGGGACCACGATCATGGTCATCAAGCGCCCGTCGAGCACGGGCTTCTTTTCCACCACACCGGCAGAGGCCACAGCCTCTTCAAAGCGGGTGAGAACATCACGGCCCTGCTCCTGATGTGCCATTTCGCGACCCTTGAAGCGAAGGACCACACGCACCTTGTTCCCCGCGCTGAGAAAGCGGACGGCATTGCGGGCCTTGGTCTCAAAATCGTGCACATCGATGCGGCAGGAGAGCTGAACCTCTTTGAGCTCGACCACCTGCTGCTTCTTTTTGGCTTCTTTTTCCTTCTTTTCGCGGTCAAAGCGATATTTGCCGTAATCCATGATGCGGCAAACAGGGGGCGTTGCCTGAGGAGCGATCAATACCAGATCAAGGCCGCGGTCATACGCCAATTTGAGAGCGGCGTTCGAGGACATCAGCCCCAGGGTTTCTCCGTCATCGCCGATCGCACGGACTTCTTTTTCGCGAATCTCCTCATTGATCAGCATATCTTTTCCAGCGCTAATAGGAAGGCACCTCCAATTCCGAACAGTGTCCGGTGAAATAAAAAATCGCACGAAGGAACACTCCGCACGACACACCTATGGCACGATCGCCATGGTCCATATCAACCGAGCGCGCTCGACGGCGGCAGGGTGAGAACGCGGAACGTTCTGCTTCTTTGCGCGAATATTATACCACGGGGGCGGCCGCTTGTCAAGCCCCTTTTCACCGATTTTTTTCGACTTTTCGGTTTTTCTGCGAAAATCGGCATTTGTGACAATTTTTGACGGACAAATCCGACGAAATTTTTTCTTTGTGGATATTATCACGAAAATTTCGATCAAAAATTGTCGGTTTTGGATATTTACAAATCGCCCCGACCTTGCTATAATAACAAGGCGCGGTCAAAACCGACTGCGTGTGCACGGCGGATCACCGCTTTGCGCGGAGTGCCAACCTTATGACACCAACGCGCGCAAAGGGTTCTTTCCACCGTGCATTTTGTCTCCGCCACCGGAGGCAATGATATAAATCCGCCACGGCGGAGGAATCTATCGGCCGACGCAGGCCGCCCATGGGCGGTCTGCGTCTTTTTCTATGTTTATAATGATATTTTTGCAAAAAAGTACTGGAAATCGACAGAAGTTTGTGGTATAATAATATACTGTATATTTGTATCCATCGGATACATCAGCATAAATCACCCGAAAGGAACATAGCAATGCCCCCTATCTTCGACTCTGCCGAAACACTCACGCTCCCCTTGATCGTATTGGGCGGCGTGGCGGCATTCCCTGCCATTCCCATCAATTTTGAGGTTGCCGACGAGGTATCTCTGGCCGCCGCCACCGCGGCGAACGCCACCGATTCCTTTGTAATGCTGGTCTCACTGACCGAGCCCAAAGAGAATGATCAATACACCGAAACCGATTTTTACCGCGTGGGGACCGTGGCCAAGATCAAGCAAGCGATCAAGAGCCCCGACGGCAATATGCGTATCGTCTGCGAGGGCTACGCACGCGCCGAGCTAACCGCGCTTCATCGCTTTGCCGACTACTATACCGCCCGGGTGCTCTGCCATCTGCCCGATGCTCCTGCGGAATACGGCCTGCGTGAGGAGGCCCTGCTGCGTGAGGCCAAGCGGAGCCTTTCTAACATGGTATCCTTTCTGCCCAACCTGACCGAGGATGTGGTAAAGGCCGCTACAGCCATCGAAGCTCCCGGTGCCTTCTCGGACTTTGTGGCCGCCAACATTCTGGTACGCTTTGAAGACAAGCAGACCATTCTCGAGACCTTCGACCCCATCGAGCGTCTGGAGCAAACCGCAGTGCTGATCCGCGAGGAGACCGAGCTGCTGGTCTGCGAGATGGCCATTCACAAGGAGGTGCGCGAGCGCCTTTCCCGCAACCAAAAGGAATATTATCTGCGTGAGCAAGCCCGTGTGATCCAGGAGGAGCTGGGCGAGGACGGCGACAGCGAGATCGACGAATACGAGCGCCGCATCCGCGCCGCCAAGCTGCCAGCAGAGGTGGAAAAGAAGCTGTTGAAGGAAAACGACCGCATGGCCAAGACCCCCTTCGGCTCTGCCGAGGCCAGCGTACTGCGGAACTACCTGGACGTCTGCCTCGATCTCCCCTGGAATCAGAAGACCCATGACCGTGTGGATCTGGCATCGGCTCAAAAGATCCTGGACGCCGATCACGACGGCATGGAAAAGGTCAAGGAGCGCATTCTCGAATTTCTGGCCGTGAAAAAGCTGAACCCGGAGCTGCGCAATCAGATCATCTGCCTGGTGGGCCCTCCCGGTGTGGGTAAGACCTCTGTGGCCCAATCCATCGCCCACGCCATGAACCGCAAATACGTGCGGGTGTCTCTTGGCGGTGTGCGGGACGAGGCCGACATCCGTGGTCACCGTAAGACCTATCTGGGTGCCATGCCCGGGCGCATCATCGCAGCTCTGACTCAGGCAGGCGTCAATAATCCGCTCATTCTGCTGGACGAGATCGATAAGCTGACCCGCGACGCCCATGGCGATCCCTCCTCGGCCCTTTTGGAGGTGCTGGACGGAGAGCAGAACAAGTCCTTCCGCGACCATTTTGTGGAGCTACCCTTTGACCTTTCCGACTGCCTGTTCATCGCCACGGCCAACACCCTGGATACCGTACCGAGACCCCTGATCGACCGTATGGAGATCATCGAGCTCTCTACCTATACCAAAAACGAAAAGCTGCACATTGCCGCCAATCATCTGATCGGCAAGCAGCTCAAGCGCCACGGTCTCAACCGTCGGATGCTCCGCATCACCGACGGGGCGATCGCCTCGATCATCGACGATTATACCCGCGAGGCAGGCGTGCGCAATCTGGAACGCCACATTGCCGATATATGCCGCAAGGCGGCCCGCAGGATTGCCGCAGGCGAGGCAAAAAGCGTAACCGTGACCGAAAAGAATCTGCCCGAGCTGTTGGGGCCGAAGAAGCACATCCGCGCGCCCCTTGGCGACCGCGACGTGTGCGGCGTGGTCAACGGGCTGGCCTATACCGAGGCGGGAGGAGACCTGCTGAAGGTGGAGGCCCTGGTCATGCCCGGCGAGGGCAAGGTGGAATTGACCGGCTCCCTTGGAGATGTGATGAAGGAATCGGCCCACATTGCCGTCAGCTACATCCGCGCCCATGCGGCGGAGCTTGGCATCGACCCCGATTTCCATAAGCATTACGATCTGCACATCCACTTCCCCGAAGGGGCCATTCCGAAGGACGGCCCCTCTGCCGGTGCCGCTATGGTAACCGCCATCGCCAGCGCCCTTTCGGGGGCCACCGTGCGTCACGATCTGGCCATGACCGGCGAGGCAACACTGACAGGTGAGGTCCTTGCCATCGGCGGGCTGAAGGAAAAGACCATGGCGGCCGCCGCGGCGGGAGTCAAGACCGTACTGATCCCCGCAGACAATCTGCGGGATCTGCCCGACCTTGACAAGGAGGCTCTTGCGGTGCTGGAGATCATTCCCTGCCGCGATCTGACCGAGGTGCTCTCAAAGGCCCTGACCAACGGCATCCCCCACAGCACCCCCGTGCCCGTTGCATCGGCCGTTGGGATCAATGCCCCCGCGGCCAGCGCACAAGGAGGCCGCCATGGCTGATCTTCACGTGCAAAACGCCAAGCTGTTCATCAGTGCGGGAGATCCCCGACAGTTTCCTGCCGCTCCCGTGCCCCAGATAGCCCTTTCGGGGCGCTCCAATGTGGGTAAAAGCTCCCTGGTCAACACTCTGCTGGGTCGCAAGGCGCTGGCGCGGGTCAGCAGTGCCCCCGGTAAGACCATTACCGTCAACTTTTACGATGTGGACGGTCAGCTGTTTCTGGTTGATCTGCCCGGCTACGGCTTTGCCAAGCGCCCCCCTGCCGAAAAGGCCAAATGGTCGGCACTGACCGACGGCTACTTTACCAAAAACCGTAACATCGACCGGGTTTGCCTGGTGCTTCAGCTCATCGATCTGAAGGTGGGCCCCACCAAGGACGACGAAATGATGCTGCAATATCTTGGCGCAACGGGCCTGCCCTTTGCGGTGGTGGCAACCAAGGCGGACAAGCTGAATAAGACCAACCGCACCGCCGCACTGGAGGAGCTTGCCCGCCACCCGGATATTCCCGACGGCACCCCCATTCTGCCCTTCTCGGCTCTGAACGGCGAGGGGAAAGAGGAAGTTCTGAAAACCATTCGACGCTATGCGGAGGTGTGAATCATGACAAGACTGATCCTGATCCGTCATGGGCAAAGCGAGGCAAATCTGCATGTTTGGTTTGCCGGTCATACCGATGCCCCCTTGACCGAGCGGGGACACGCCCAGGCGAGGGCGGCGGCCGATTATTTGCTGACCCACGAGCACATTGATGCCGTTTACGCCAGCAGTCTGACCAGAGCCATGGATACCGCCCGCCCCACGGCCGATGCGTTCGGTCTGCCTGTGATCCCCGAGCAGGATCTGAGAGAGATCTTTGCCGGTGAATGGGAGGGGGTCCCCTTCGCGGTGCTGAATGAAAAATACCCCGAGGATCGCCTCATGTGGAGCCACGATCTCTCACACGCTCTGTGCACGGGTGGCGAAACGGTCGCTCAGGTTTTTGAGCGAGTGGTGGCCACCGTCACGCGGATTGCCGAGGAAAACGAGGGAAAAACTGTTTTGATCGCTACCCATTGGACGCCTGTCATGTCCATGCTTTGCAAGGCAACGGTGGGGGAGCTTGCGCGCATCGGGGAATGCCCCGAGCCCGCCAACGCCTCGATTCAGATTCTGCGCTTTGAAAAGGGTCGCTTCACCCCCGAGCAGATCAACATCACCGCACATCTGGTCGGCATAGAGGGAGGCACCCATATATGACCAGACTGATCGTGATCCGTCACGGCTACAGCGTGACCAATGCCTCAAGACGCTATACCGGGCACATGGATGTACCTCTGACCGAGCTGGGCCTGGAGCAGGCCCAGCGGGTCGCTGATTATCTGACCACTCATGAACACATTGATGCCGTTTACGCCAGCGATCTTTCACGAGCCGTGGATACCGTTGCCCCCACAGCCAAACGACTGGGGCTGACCGTTATACCCGAGGCGGGTCTGCGGGAGCTGCACATGGGCCTGTGGGAGGGACGGCTCTTTGATGAGATCAAGGTGGAATACCGCGAGGCATTCGAGCATCATCGGGCCGATGTGGATGCCCCCTGCACCGGCGGAGAATCCACAAGACAGGCCTTTGACCGCGTCACACGGACCGTAAAGCGCATCCTCGAAGAAAACGAAGGAAAATGCGTGGTGATCGCCACCCATGCCCTCCCCTGCCGCGTGATCGACTGCATGGCAAACGGAGCCCCCTGCGAGGCCATTCGCGAGCAGCCCTTTCACGAGAATGCCTCGATCACAATCTATGACTGTGAAAACGGTTGCTTCACTCTGAAGCAAATGAATTTGACCACCCATCTGACAGGTGCCGATTCTCACACACCAAAGCACCTGCTTTAACCCCTTACGAAAGGATAATAACTATGATTCTGCACGCTCATCTCGACAAAAACAAGGAGGGCCATCTGACCATCGGCGGCATGGATGCCGTAGAACTGGCCCGCGAATTCGGCACTCCCGCCTACATCATTGACGAGGATGTCATCCGCCAAAACTGCCGCACCTATTTGACGGCGGCCCGCAAGCACTTTGGTGCCGACGCTCTGCCGCTGTATGCCTCCAAGGCCCTCTCCTTCACCGGCGTTTACAAGATCGTTGCCGAGGAGGGGCTGGGAATCGACTGCGTATCGGGCGGTGAGCTTTACACCGCACAGAATGCCGGCTTCCCTGCCGAGCGCATCTACTTCCACGGCAACAATAAAACCGATGCCGATCTTTGCCAAGCTCTTGATATGGGCGTAGGCACCATCGTGGTGGACGGCGACGAGGAGCTGGAGTCTCTGGACGCCCTTGCCCGCGCCCGCGGCAAGGTGCAAAAGATCCTGTTGCGCATCACGCCCGGCATCGATCCCCACACGCACCGTGCCATTGTGACGGGTAATGTGGATTCCAAATTCGGCAACGCCATCGCCACGGGACAGGCCCTGGCCATCACCCAAAAGGCGCTTGCCTGCAAGGGCATCCGATTGGCAGGCTTTCATTGCCATATCGGCTCCCAGATCTTTGAGATCGACCCCTTCCGCGATGCGGCGGGCATCATGCTGCGCTTTATCGCCGATGTGAAGGGCGCCACCGGCTTTGAGGCCAAGGAGCTGAACCTGGGCGGCGGTCTCGGCGTCCGCTACACCGAGGACGACCGCGGCATCGATTATGCCGATGCCATCCGTCAGATCGCCGAGATCGTACAAAACGGTGCCGCGCAATACGGCGTGGCCATGCCCCGCGTCATTTTAGAGCCCGGCCGCTCGCTGGTGGCCGCCGCAGGCGTGACCCTTTATACCGTGGGCTCGGTCAAGGAGATCCCCGGGTTCCGCAATTACGTCTCTATCGACGGCGGTATGCCCGACAACCCCCGCTACGCTCTGTATCAATCCCAATATACGGTGCTCATCGCGGACCGCGCGGGCGCTCCCAAGGATTACCGCGCCACCGTGGCCGGCCGATGCTGCGAGTCCGGTGACCTGATCGGCGAGAACATGCCCATTCAAAAGCCCCAACGGGGCGATATTCTGGCCGTGCTTTGCACCGGCGCCTACAACTACTCTATGGCATCCAACTATAACCGCATTCCTCGCCCCCCCATCGTCATGGTGCATGAGGGCAAGGCGCGCGTGGCCGTTCGTCGCGAGACCTATGCGGATCTGGTGCGTTGCGATCTGATTGAAAAATAAGAAAGGAGGCTACCTATGTTCCGCCATATTTTAAGCGGCGGGGATATGCAGTCTTATCTCATTTCGATCCTTTTGACCCTCCCCATCATTTTGCTGTCCCTCTCTTTACACGAAACTGCCCACGGCTTTGCCGCGTGGAGGCTGGGCGATCCCACCGCCCGTAATCTGGGGCGGCTGACGCTGAACCCCTTAAAGCATCTGAACCCCATCGGCTTTCTTTGCATGGTGCTGGCCGGCTTCGGTTGGGCCAATCCCGTACCCGTCAACTCCCGCAACTTCCGCAAGCCCCGCCGCGATATGGCGCTGACCTCTCTTGCGGGCCCTGTCTCCAATCTTTTGTTGGCATTTGTCTTTCTTCTTCTACTGCGTTTTGTGGGATTCGGGGTACTGTGGAATCTTTCCTACCCCTCTCAAACGGCAGCAAATATGGCCTATTTCTTCATTCTGTTCCTTTACTACGGGGTCTCGATGAATGTGACGCTCGCCGTCTTTAATCTGTTGCCCATTCCCCCTCTTGACGGTTCGCGGATTCTCTTTTTACTGCTTCCTCCGCGTCTTTATTATAAGATCGCCCCTTACGAGCGCTATATCGTTATCGGCGTGATGCTGCTCCTGCTGTTGGGGCCCCTTTCCTGGCTGATCAATTGGGTCTGCTCATGGATCCTGAAGGGGATGTTTGCCCTTGTGGGTATGTCGGGGTTTTTGATCTGATTACAAACTCTAAAAGGAGTTTTGCATGGAAAACATGACCTATAAGCTCTCGGATTTCGAGGGTCCGCTCGATCTTCTCATCGCCCTGATCGAGAAGAACAAAATGAATATTCTGGATATTTCCATATCCACCATCTGCGACCAGTATCTGGAATTTCTGAATCAGGCGCAGGCGATGGATATGGAGATCGCCACCGAGTTTCTCAATATGGCCAGTCAGCTGATGGTCTGGAAAAGTGCCGAGCTGATTCCCCATGAGGAGGAGGCGGAAAAGCCGCCCCGTTTCGACCTTTCGGATATCCTCATCCGCCACCAGCATGCCAAGGAGGCGGCCCCCAAGATGCACCCGCTCTATGCATATTACAGCAACCGTATGGTAAAGGATACCGACGAAATTGCCCCCGACAAAACCTACGTGGCAGATCAGCAGGTCACCGATCTCATCACTGCGGTACGGCGTATCAATGCCTACCGCGACTCGATGGAAAGAGCCAAAACCAATTTTACGCCCATGGTCAGCAAGCCCATCGTGCCGGTTGAGGGTAAGATCGTGATCATTCTGAACACCCTTGCCACCTTCGGTACCGCCACCCTGCGTGAGCTGTTGATCGATGCCCCTTCACTGGCCGATATGATCGCCTCGTTTATGGGGGTGCTGGAATTGATCAAGGTACGTAAGATCCTGATCGAGGAAAACGCCGAGGCCGAGGAGGATTCGGTACACGGCGAGGGGACCCGTTTCTTCATCAATCCCGATTCCTCCGATGTGGAGGAAAGCGACCTGGAGGCCGATTTTTCCTCGGCACCGGAAAAGACCCCCGAGCCCACCAAGACAAAATAAAGGAGACTGACTGTGAAACAGGAAGAAAAAGTAGAAGAAGCCGTGGCAGCCGAAGCACCGGCCGCAGGTCAGGAGGATGTGCTGCAGCCTATTAAAAATGTAGAGGCATGCATTGAAGCGGTGGTGTTTGCCGCCGGTTATCCCGTCCCCTACCAAAAGCTTGCAGATGTAACGGGGCTTGGTGTCCGCGAGGTCAAACGGCTGACCGAACGCATTGCCAAAGCCTACAATAACGATAAGCACGGCATCATGATGTTGATGTTTGACAAGACCTGCCAATTCTGCACCAAGGAGCAGTACGGCACCTACATCCGCGAGGCGCTTGGCATCCGACGGGGCGGTAACCTGTCTGCCTCCTCTATGGAGGTGCTTGCCATCGTGGCTTACAATCAGCCCGTGACCCGCGCCTTTATCGATGCGGTCCGCGGCGTTGACAGCAACTACGCCGTCAACTCCCTCATTGACAAGGAGCTGATCGTCTCCACCGGGCGTCTGGATGCCCCCGGCCGTCCTCTGCTTTACGGTACCACCGACAAATTTCTGCGGGTATTCGGTCTGAATCACCTGGAGGATCTGCCCGAAACCGAGATCATGCTCCCCGGCAACGACGCAGGCGATCAGCTCTCGATCGCGGTAGAAGAGCAAAACGGCGAGGGCACGGATGCAGACGGCACCACCGAGACGAGCGCTGCGGAAGCGGTGGCAGAAAGCGGCGAAGCCGTAGCTGCAACCGCCGAGGCGCCCGAGAGCACCGAAGCGGCTGCACAAGATTGGGAGACAGAGGCCGAAAATACCGAAGCACCGAACGAATCCGACGCGGTTGCGGAAAATGTCGAAGAAAATCCGTAACGTTCCCCCAAAACGATGACAACAGAAAGGAGGATGGCTCTTGCCGATCCCACTGATCGTCATCGGCGGGTGTATTCTCTTTTTGATCCTGTTGCTATCCTTGCGGGTGCGATTCTGCATCGTCCTGCGGGATGAGGTCGAGCTCTCTCTTGGTATTCTGTGCTTTAAAATCCATCTCTTTCCCCGTAAGAAAAAGATAAAATGGAAGCACTACTCCCCCGAGAAAGCGGCAAGGATCGAGGCCAAGAAAGCCAAAAAGGCGGCAAAAAAAGAGGCCAAACGGGCTGAAAAAAAGGCAAAAAAGCAGAAGGAAAAGCAGTTGCCGCCCGAAAAGAAAAAGAAATCCACCCTGGCCGATAAGCTAAGATTGGTGCGCGTCCTGGCGGCCGCACTCATCAAAAAAACAAACAAGCACCTTCGCTTACATGCGGCGCGTTTACATTTGCGGGTCGCTACGGGAGATGCGGCCAAGACCGCCGTGCTTTACGGTGTGGTCTGTCAATCGCTCTCCTACCTACTGGCACTCCTGGACAAGGTCACCAAATTAAAAGCGGCCGAGCCCGATGTTTCGGTATACGCCGACTATCTTTCCGAAAAATCCTCTGCCGACGTGAGGTTGATCTTCTCCGTGCGGCTGGGTGGCGTGTTTGCCATCGCCTTCTCGGTGGCATTCGCCTTTATCGGTGCAAAATTCCAACAGAAAAACAAGAAAAAACCAAATGAAAAATCCGCCGCATCGGCGGCGCGCGCAAAGGCGCAGAAAGGACACCGTCATGGCTGAAGAAAACAAAATGCAGGAAATGATCCGCACATCCCTTGAGAGCATCCGCGCAATGGTGGATGCCAACACCGTGGTGGGTACCCCCATCGAGACGCCCTCCGGCACCACCGTGATCCCGATCTCCAAGGTCTCCGTGGGTTACGCATCGGGCGGCGTTGACTCCAAAAAAGTGGAAGAAAAGAAGATGTTTGCCGGCGGTGGCGGCACCGGCCTTTCGGTTCAGCCCGTCTGCTTCCTGGCCGTTCATGCCGACGGTAATGTGGAGATGATCCCCTTGGGCGGCGACGGCGCCCCCGACTCGGTCGAGCGTATTGCAGGCCTGATCGAAAAGACGCCCGATATTCTGGCACGGATCAAATCGCTTTTCTCCAAGAAAAAGAAGAAGTCCGACGCCGAGGCCGACGGCGATGATCCCGTTGATGCCGTAGCCGAAGCTGCCGCAGAGGCTGCCGCCGATGCCGTAGCCGAAAAAGAGAACAAGGACTGATTCTTCGCATAAACAACACCTCCCGCCCCATATAGTGTAACAGTATATGCTATGGGAGGTGTTTTTGTGCCGCATAAAACTCGCTTTTTTTGTACCGTTCTCTGCCTTCTGGCCTTGCTGATCCCCTTTTTTACGCTATCTGTCACCGCTACGGGAGCAGGCTCGGCCATGCCCCTTGATACCGCAAGCTTTCAGGTCTTGCCAGAAAGCACGGCAACTGTCACCGCGGCTCCCGGAACCTCGGCGGCTTCATTCGCTCTTTTGGACCCCGTCAGCGGGCGTTTTATTGCCGAAGGCGATGCGGATACCCGCCGCCCCATGGCGAGTACCACCAAAATCATGACCGCACTGGTGGTGCTGGAAACCCTCCCCTTGGACGAGATGGTCACGGTGGACGCCGCGGCCGTAGGCACGGAAGGCTCCTCCATCTATCTTTTTACGGGGGAGCAGATCACGGTGCGCACGCTGCTTTATGCGCTGATGCTTTCCTCCGCCAACGATGCGGCAGCGGCGCTGGCCATCCATACGGCAGGCAGTATCGAGAGCTTTGCCGCTTTGATGAATCAAAGAGCGGCAAAAATGGGGCTTACAAACACCCATTTCTGCAATCCCCACGGATTGCATGACGAGAGCCACTACACCACGGCACGAGAATTGGCGCTCCTGACCGCGGAGGCTCTGCGGAATGAGACCTTTGCCGAGATCGTATCCACACAACGCTATTCCGCCCCTCAGATCGGCACCGACGCCAGCCGCCTGTTCCTCAATCACAACCGTTTGCTGCGCAGCTTTGAGGGAACGGTTGGCGTAAAGACCGGATTCACCAAAAATAGCGGACGGTGCCTGGTTTCCGCCGCCAAAAGGGACGGACTCACATTGATCGCCGTCACCTTACAAGATCCCAACGACTGGCGGGATCACACTGCCCTGCTTGAGTGGGGATTTTCTCAATATGAGGCCTTCGCCACCGATGATGCGTACCGGACACTCCCCGTAGTGGGCGGAACGGCGGGCGAGATCCGATTGGTCCCTCGTGAAACGGCTCGGATGACCCTGCCGGCCACTCATGCCGAGATCACCTGCACAGTGGAAATGCCCCGGTTCCTTTTCGGAGGCTTTGGTGCAGGCGAAACGAAGGGCCGCTTGATCTACCGCATGGGGGACGAGGTGCTCTGCGAGATCCCCTTGGTCACCGCCGATGCCGTATCGGCCGAGCAAGCACGGCTGACATTGCTTGACCGCATCAAAAATCTATTCCGAAAGTGAGCGCACCGCCGCGGTGCGGACGTAAAACAATAATATGGAAGACATTCGATTGCAAAAATTTTTTACCGATTGCGGTGTGCTCTCCCGCCGTGCCGCCGAGGCGGAGATCCGTGCGGGGCGTGTCACCGTAAACGGTACGGTGGCAAAAATCGGCGACAAGGTCGACCCGGAAGCAGATCGCGTGGAATACTGCGGGAAAACCATCCCGTACACGAAAAATGCAACACGTCATTATATTTTATTGAACAAGCCCCGTGGATTCGTGACGACGCTTTCCGATGAGAAGGGCCGCCCTACGGTAGCAACTCTGGTGGCCTCCCTTGGGGTGCGAGTCTACCCCGTAGGGCGACTTGACATGGATTCCGACGGACTTTTATTGCTCACCGATGACGGTGAGCTGACCCAACGGCTGACCCATCCTCGCCATGAGATCTCCAAGCACTATCATGTATCCGTAAAAGGTACCGTAACCACCGAGCAAGTCCGTACATTGAATGAGCCCTTCCTGCTGGACGGCTACCGCACACGGCCTGCCAAGGTCTCCGTTCTGGAGCGCCGTGAGGGTGATACACTGCTTGCCGTGGAGCTACGGGAGGGGCGTAACCGCCAGATCCGCAGAATGTGCGAAGCCGTCGGACTTCGCATCACCAGACTGACCCGTGTCGCCATCGGCAGCATCGGCATGGGGGATCTGCCCATTGGCCAATATCGGCATTTGAGCACCGAAGAAGTGGCATATTTAAAAGGAAATAAACTATAAGTAAAATGGAGCATCAGCATGATTACCGTTAAACCGATTCAAGAAAAAACCGAGCAGGAGCGGTTGTGCGCCCTGTGCGGTATTCCCTACCGTGCCGAGCTGCTGGCCTATGGAGCTTATGACGGTATGGATGCGTTTGCGGGCATCTGCCAGTTCGGCATGGACGCCGAGGGCGGGCATCTTTGGCACCTTTCCGCCCCGGACGGAGCCGATCCCATGGACGCCCTGTTTGCTTTGGGACGTGCGTCGCTGAATTTTATCGATCTTTGCGGTGTAAAAATCGCCTTTTTCGACGGCGACGGCGTTTCGGACGCCCTTTTGCGCCGTATTGGCTTTCTTACCGACAAAGGAGGGCGATATACGGTTTCGCTTGACGGCTTTTTCACCCATCCGTGTCAACATCATACCATATGAAAATTCAATATTTGGTCGAATTCGACCGAAAAAATGCGGTGACTGGTAATTATTACCAAAGAAGTTGCCGCTTTTTTGTCGCAATTTTCATGTAGGAAATACTTGTAATTTTTGGAAATATATGGTATTATATAGATGTTCCAAAAATTACCAAATACTTCCCGGAGGACATAAAATATGGAATTCAACACAAAAATTCTGATTGCCGACGAAAGCGCCGGTGAAAGACAGATCATGCGAGAGGCTCTGATCCGTGCGGGCTACCGTCTGGTGGATGAGGCAAGCAACGGTGAGGAGGCTATGCAGAAGCTGCGCCATGGCCGCTACGATGCGGCACTGATTGATATGATGCTGACTCGTATGGACGGTATCGGCGTTCTGCGCAATTGCAAAAATATCGACTTTTCGCCCGAACGTCCCCCTGTATTTTTGATGTTCTCCCCCGTGGCGAACCAGACCATGATCACCGAAGCGATGGCGGCAGGCGCCGACTCCTTTTTAATGAAGCCCTTTGATATGGGGAGCCTGTGCGAGCATCTGCGTCGCCTTTTGGAGGTGCGCAACAATGCTCGTAACAAGGCGCAATCCCCTGCCGTTGCACCCGTGGACAACGGTACCCCGGATATTGAAACACAGGTCACCAAGATCATCCACCAGATCGGCGTACCCGCACATATCAAGGGATATCAGTACCTCCGCACGGCCATTTTGCTGACCATTCAGGATAGCGACATCATCAACAGCGTCACCAAGGTGCTCTACCCTTCCGTGGCGAAAAAATACCAGACCACCACCAGCCGCGTGGAGCGCGCCATCCGCCACGCCATCGAGGTCGCGTGGGATCGCGGCGACGTGGATACGCTGAATTCCTATTTTGGCTATACCATCCAGAATAATCGCGGTAAGCCCACCAATTCGGAATTTATTGCGATGATCGCGGATAATTTGAGGTTGAAGTATAAGTTGTATTGATGATAAAGTAAAAGAACACCCGTTACAACGGGTGTTCTTTTACTTTATCAGGTTTTCGGCCAATTTTTCAAGAAGCTGCTGGTTTTCAATGGAAAGCTGGGCGTACTTTCCCATAAAATCAAGCATTTCCCAATCCGCGCGATTGCCACGCAGAATATAATCGGCACTGACGTTTAAGGCGTTGCAAAGTTTAACAAGATTTTCGGGGCGAATGGCTTTTTTACCAAGCTCAAGATTGGAGATCATCTGAACAGAAACATCCATCCGTTCGGCAAGCATCTCTTGCGTAATTTTTAACTCTTTCCGACGCGCGTTGATCCGTACGCCGATCTCTTTCAACAATTTCTCGTCGCCCATAGCACCCTCCAAATATTTGTTTAAAATAATTGTATCACCCATGGGCGAAATTTATAATAACCCATAGATTGACAAAATCAATCTATGGGTGTATAATTGTAATATGACATTTTGTCAAATTTTACTCCAAAGGAGAACTATCATGAAAGAAAAAACACTTTACCACACCAAAAATGAAGGTACGATTGGCCTCGTTGTCATCTGTATCATCATCCCGTTTCTTTGGTTCATGCTACCATATGCGTTAAACGCCGCTACTGAATTTATTGTAACCGACCGTCGCATCAGGATCAAAAAGTCAGCGGTTCTTGGACAGAGCTCCCTATGGATAGCATCGGCATGATCGCCAGAACCTTCTGGTGGGGCAAGTTGATTATAAAAACTTCCTCGGGCATGATTGCAGTATGGGGATTTCAAGATCGTGACAAGGTGTTTGAGTTGATCTCGCAACGCATAATCATCCGACAGGGAGAAGCAAAGGGAGCTACCACAAGCACCGCCGATGCCCTCCCCGAGCTTTAACAGATAAGAAAGGTATACATCATGTCAGATAGATATTCAAAAGTATTCTCTTTGCAAGAGAACTTATATATTAAAGGCTCCCCTGCTATCATCAAGGCAGGCGCCTTGCTGTTAGATACTGCAACCGATACGGTTTTAGCACAGTTGAAATTTCAAAATATTGCTACCAAGCGAATCAAAATGCTAACAGTTTCACTGCAACCCAAAGATTCCCTTGGGCGAAAACACGGTACCCCCATCACGCATCAATATCTCGACATAACCGTTTCCAGAGATGATATGTTTGGCTCGCAAACTCCCATCCGTTTCCCCGACAACAAAACCCGCTCTTTTGATGCTTGCATCCTTGAGATTGGCTTTGAAGATAATACAATATGGGCGGCAGAGGTACAGAATTGGAGCCCACTGCCGACGCTCATCCCTTTACAACAAAAGTTTGAAGATCCCGACACCGTTGCCGGTTTTCGATATCAATTTGGTTCAAATGCTCAATTCGTGCCACAAAGAGTGCTCGACAAATGGTTTTGCACTTGCGGTTATTGTAACGACGAAGATGAAAAGATTTGCCATCACTGTAAACAAGATTTGCAAAAAATAGAAACCGCAAATCCGGAACATTTAAAACAAGAAACCGAATTACGAAGACAAAATGAGGCATCACGTAAAGCAACAGAAAAGGCAAACAAAAGGCGGAAACGAAATATTTTGATCACTATTATAGCAATCTCAATAATTTTTATTTTCTTTGCACTTTTCATTTTACCTTCTCTCTCGCAAAAGCTGGACTTCAATAAAGCCGTCAAGTTATGGGAAGAAGGAAACCACTATGAAGCCGTATCTATATTGCCCTACTCATACAACCGTGAATTTGCCGATTTGTTCCATGAGGAACTTGAGGAGGTTTATATAAACTATTACATCAGCGGAGATCTGTTAAAGGCAGAAACTATAGCCTACCCCTTTTATTCTTATGAAAACGGAAAAATATTTGTCTATATATCAGATCTATCGGATGAGGGCATAGCCTATGGAGGATTTAACATAGGATCAATTATTACTTACCTTAACAATTCTTCTAACAGTCAGTTTAAAAACAAAGTATTTGAGTATGCACCCCTTTTGAAAATAGCCCTCGCATTAGACGGAACAAAATGGACAGACGGTTTTTACATGGGTGATGACTATTATGAATACAGCTATTTAAAATTCGAAGACGGCTCTGTTTTTTCCAATCTTTCCGGGTTAGATTATCAAAATTACTTGTTCGCACGATATAATTCCAAAACATTGTACATTATAAAAAGAAGCGATGTGCAAACGGATTCGTTTGACTCTTTCTCTTCTTCTTACATCGAAATTGACTGCCTCGCCAACAATCTTAACAACAATATTTTAAATGTTATAGTAAGCCATGATGGGGAAAGATATTCTGTTGACTATCATCCCGCTCCTGCAGACGATCAATAGAATCACTAAAAATTTTAGAAAAGAGGAACAGTATGATTTCCAAAAACATAGTTCAAAAAATCATTTTCGACAACGAAGATGCTCTTCAAGAACAAAAAGACACACAATCGCACGATCTTCTTATAGGCTTGGTCTGGTCACCCAAACGATTGGCATTGAGGGATTATATTGCCTCCCTTCCCTTCGAAGAAATCATCGATCTGTGTTCCCTGATGGATTACGGAAGAGCATTACATGCGTTAAAAATGTCAAAATGCAATACACAAGCATTTGAAGAAACACGCAAGGCTTTTGTACTTTCACACCATGATCCAAGCGAAAAAACACATCTTGCCACATATCTTCTTGAAAAGCAACACAAATTAACACAATATCTTCAATGTGTTCTATCATTGCTTGAATAAAATAGGATAAACTGATAGTACCAACAAATGTCAATGGCACAGAAAAAGATGCGGCAAGCGTATCCCGTATTGACTTTCTATGTCAAATATTGTATAATACATGCGGGCGCAAGCCCCGGAGGAACACCTGATGCAGAGTTTCGCTTGCGAAACTCCGGTTTCTCGCCCTTGGGCGAGATCATCTGGCGGTTACTCCTTTCCTTGTGGAAGGGGTACGTTCTTTGCCCCTTTCAACATTACAGAAAGGGGTGGTGCCTATGATCTATCAGAAGCACCTTGTTATTCCCGATGGTAACATACGAAGCGTTATTCGCTTTCACTATGGTACTGATCTCGCTTGTAACGCTCATGTGGCAGCGCAAGTAATAACAAAAAGAAATAACCGCCTCACTCTCACATAAGGCGGTGATTGCTTAACTGCATTTATGAAGGGAGCAACCGTCGCCGGTGCTCCTCTGTTTTTATTATAGCACGACTGTAGCGGGTTGTCAATATCCTGCGGTATTTTTTATTGAGTTGAACCGGGCCAGAGCGTACGCTTTGGCCCGGTTGTTGATTCTCCCGACGCTAACACCGATCAATAATAAAACGCGTGGTTCCCGATCTTGCCGAAATAGGCGCGGTTTTTGCTTGCCCAGCTGTTGGGGGACTTGGTGGGATTGACAAAATACAGGATCCCGGAGCTGACGGTATAGCCCTCCAAGCAAATTTTGGCGGCGATGATGCTCTCCTCCGTGGGGGTCCCGTAAATCGTGCCGTTTGAAGCGGGCGTGAATTGCACGCCGTATTTCTTATCAAAAATCACGCCGTAAATGGTATTCGGAAAGGCGCTTGACCGCACACGGTTAAGGATCACATTCCCCACGGCGATCTTACCGCGTAAGGACTCCCCCTTTGCCTCGGCGCTGATGATGCGGGAGAGCCAATAGACCTCATCACTTCTGTAATGGCTACTACCCGCGGTGATACCGCCGCTCCCCCGCGTCACGGTAAAGCCGTGCGCGCTGTCACTCCATTTGATGCCTGCGTCAAAGGCGCGGTAAAGCTGTAGGATCGGCGCGTACATGGTGCCGCCATTCATATAGATCGGCTGATCGTAATAAAGATATCTCCCGTTGGCAACGATGTAGCTGTTCCCGTCGGTACAACTCATTGTGAGCGCACTTGTCCTGACGGTCAGCGTACGGGTATCCGAGCTGTATGTAACCGATGCCGATGGATCCATATCGGTAGAAAATTTGCGAATTCCCACATACGTGGTGTTATTTTTGACCTGAACGCTCCCCGAAAACGGTACGCCGTCTATGGAAACGCTCACAGAGGAGGATGCCGCCGCAGTCAACGGAAGCATTAAAAACAGAGAGAGCGCAACCAGAAGAATTGCTGTAAATTTCTTCAAAAAATACGTCCTTTCTTGCCTGCATGCTGACGGTTTGGATTGTAAAATCGCGACAATTTACGTTACTATTGTATCATATGGCAGGAAAGAAATCAAGGAACAATATTTGGCAGTCATCGACTATCAATACCTGTCCAGCTCATCCTTCAGAGCTTCTTTGAAAAAGTCGGTATAAAGATCATAACCTGTCTGATTGAAATGTACGCCATCCTCTACGTAAATATCGGTGCGCCTCAGGGGCTTGTATGCCTTGGCGTCAATAAAAACGCAATTGGGCGTGCGCTCTGCAAACTCCTTCATCCATTTATCATACTTCTCCGCAAACGCATCATAGCCCTCTATCACCTTTTTATGCGCATTGGAGTCGCAAAGATAAATGTGGATATCCGGGAAATCGGTCAGAGCATACATGACCACGCGTTGGGCAAGCTCAAAGGTCTCCTCCGGTGTATAGCCAAAGGACATGGCATTGCCGGAGCCGGAATAGACCAGCACGCGAGGCTCTAAGGGGCGAACCATGCGGTGGTAATAATAAAGCTGATGCTCGGCACAGCTGGAACCAAAGCCGCGATTGATGGCGCAAGGCGCGCCGCTTTTGCCAAGTAGCACCTCGCGCAGAGGCTTCATGCCGTATTTAGCCCCCCAACGGGTGAAGTTAGAGGGCCCGTAAAAAACGATCTGATCCTTTACGATGGGCTCCTCCTCATACTTCAGCACCTGCTTTTCCATGGAGTCCTACCATATTTCAATGTATTTGAGCCCAACCTTAACCGGCATTATCTTCCCTCCTCCTTCGCCAGAGTATTGAATTTTTCGATCAAAACGATCTCGTGGGGGTCATAGGGACGCAGATTGGGGCGGAACAGGTCGTGCTGCCACTTGGTAAAATCATAGCCCTTGTCCTCACCGCGATCCCATTGCTCCCACATGAAGGGCCAGGGCTCGTGAGTCTGGGTCTTGCCCACCACAAAACCCCAGCAGTAGTTGCTGACATTGGTAATGTAGAGGAGCGGATAAATCTCCTGAATGGTGTTGTGATTGATACGATGCAACCACTCGGTAAGAAAGATGGGGCGGTTTGCCTTTTGATGGAAACGGATCTCTGCCACCAGCTTGTGGTAGGCCTGATAACTGTGGAAGCTGATCACGTCGGAAAGCTCCAACGCCAGCTTTTCCTCCTCGGTGCGGATGCTACCGTTCTTGATACCGCGCCAGATGTCTGCAGTCAAGGGCTGAATGGGATCCTCGGCGCGAACGGTGTCAAACAGCTCACGCAGGATGGGCATCGTACGCTCGCCGATGGTGATGCCGGGTTCGTTCATCACATTCCAGCAAAGGATACGGTCATCGTTTGCGTACTTACGAACGGTGCGGCGCACCATTTCCAGGTACGTATCATGCAATTCGGGATATTCCATATAGTGCTTGGGGGCTTTTGCCTTCTCCGCCTCGCTCATGGGGATGCGACCCTGATGCTCGCCGAGGGCATAGGCCTGCTCGCCCATCTTTTTGGGCACGAACACGTCGCCGCGGGGCAGATCCTCCTCGTGGGCAAGAACTATCATGACCTTTTGGCCATATTTGCCACAGAGATCGATGTATTTATCAAAAATCTCCATGTAGCTATCAGGCTCGGCGTAGTAAACATCAAAATTCGCCCAAATGCGCACGGTGTTGAAGCCGATCTTTTGGCAGAGAGCCAGTTCGCGCTCGGCGGTGGCCAGCTTTTCCTCGGCCTTGTAGGCCTGGAACATATCCAGGCGGTTGGTGCAATCGCTACCGATAAAGTTACAGCCGCGCAGCCAGCCTTGCTTTTCGTACCAGGCATTTGCCTGCTCGCAGGTCCATTTTTCTTTCATGTTTGGTCTCCTTTCGGTGATGAGATGGGGGTGATTCCATTATACCATACGAACACGGCTGATGTAAGACCAAAAAAGCCCGCGACCTTACGGTCGCGGGCTTTGATCTGGTTCAAATATGCGTGTCTTAGTGGACGATGCAACGCTCGGTATCCTTATCAAAGATGTGGATACGGGAGACATCCAAAGCCACGTCGATGGTATCGCCTGCACGGCTGGTGGAGCGGGAGGAAACACGGGCGATGAGCTTGGTTGCCTCGGTATCGATCTCCTTACCAGTGGACATACCCTCCTTGGGAGTTCTGTCAAAGCTGTTCAGGTAGAGGTAGATCTCGGCACCCATCAACTCGGTGACATCAACGTCAACGGTGATGCGGCTTTCGGGAAGCGCCTCAAGGTGCATGGGATCGTCGTGAATACATTCAGGACGCAGACCTGCGATCACTTCCTTGTCGATGTACTCGTCAAGAACGCCATCGGCAGACTTCTCTGCAGGAAGCTTGATGGAGTTGCCGTCAAAGTTAAAGTACACATCGCTACCCTGCTTGCTCAAAGTACCGTTGATGAAGTTCATCTGAGGAGTGCCGATAAAGCCTGCAACGAAGATGTTGACAGGATTGTCGTACAGATTCTGAGGCGTATCGACCTGCTGAATGAGACCGTCCTTCATAACCACGATACGGGTTGCCATGGTCATAGCCTCGACCTGGTCATGGGTAACGTAAATAAAGGTGGTTTCAACTCTCTTGTGGAGCTTGGTCAGCTCGGTTCTCATGGTTGCACGGAGCTTAGCATCCAGGTTGGAAAGCGGCTCGTCCAAAAGGAAGACCTTAGGATTACGCACGATGGCACGACCCAGAGCAACACGCTGCTTCTGACCACCGGACAAAGCCTTGGGCTTACGGTCGAGCAGGTGAGTGATATCAAGGATACGGGCGGCCTCTTCCACGCGGCGCTTGATC
>JAFTNU010000010.1 GCA_017451735.1 Clostridia bacterium | reverse complement strand
TTCCGTTCACGGCAAGCAAACGAACATCTCCTACAAGAACAAAAAGAAGATACGCAAGCCCCAAGAGGAATGGTTCAGAGTGGAAAACACCCACGCCGCCATTATCTCAAAGGACGTATTCGATCAAGTACAGGAGCAGATCGCAAGCCGCCGCAGAAAGCAACAGGACGGAACTACGCAGATATTTGCGGGACTTGTCAAATGCGCCGATTGCGGATGGGCTATGAGTTTCGGAACAAACAAGCAGAACAGCAAACCGTACAGCTATTTCAACTGTACATCTTACCGTCAGTTCGGCAAGAAACACGCCACTTGTACCGCCCACTATATCCGCTACGATACGCTTTACACCTATGTTCATGCAAGACTGATGTATTGGTGGCAGCAGGCGCAAGCGGATGAACCCAAGCTGACAGAGAGAATACTGAAAGCCGGCGACAAGGAAAATGACGCGCAAACAAAAGCCCGTACTGCTTCACTCACAAGAGCCGAGAAGCGCAAGGAAGAACTTGACCGTCTGTTTTCCAAGCTCTATGAAGATTGGGTATGCGAACGTATCACGGAGTACAATTTCAATACGCTGTCAAAGAAGTATCAGACCGAGCAGGAAGAATTGCTTGTGAAGATAGACAAGCTGACAGCGGAACTGTCTGCCGAACAGCAAAGCGTGATCGACGCTGAAAAGTGGATAGCGAGCATTAAGAAATGCGCTCGTCCCACCGAACTTACCGCCGACTTGCTCAACTCTCTGATTGAGAAGATCGTAATACACGAGGGCAAGGATAGTCAAAACGGTATGAAAGCTCAGCCGATTGAAATCTACTACCGCTTTATCGGAAAAATTGATTGAAAAATTGAATATGAGTGCCTGTGAAATACAAAATAGGCACTCATACAGAAGAAATATCTTTAACTATGTGAGACGGAGGTCTCTCACCTGGATATGACAAGGATCGACGATTACAAAGCTCTGCTCGAGCCGCTCTCCGCAGAGGATCAGCTGATCCTCTGCGGAGGTGACGGCACACTGAACCGTTTCATCAACGACACCGATGGCATCGATATCAAATGCCGTATTCTGTATTACGCCATCGGAACCGGCAACGACTTCCTGCACGATCTTGGCAAGAAGGTGGGCGATGCGCCCTTCCCCATCAACGAATATCTCAAGGATCTGCCCTTTGTGGAGGTCAACGGAAAGAAATACCGCTACCTCAACGGCATCGACGGCTATTGCTGCGAGGTGGGTGACCAATTGAAAGCAAAATCCGACAAGCCCGTCAACTACACCGCTATCGCCATCAAGGGACTGTTGTTCCACTACAAGCCCAAAACCGCTACCGTTACAGTGGACGGCAAGCGCTATACCTACAAAAAGGCCTGGATCGCCGCCACCATGAAGGGCCGCTATTACGGCGGCGGTATGAAGACCGCCCCCGATCAGAACCGCCTTGACGAAAAGGGCGAGGTGACCCTTGTGGTGATGTACGGCAAGGGAAAATTAAAGACGTTAACGGTTTTCCCCAGCATTTTCAAGGGTGAGCACATCAAGCACACCGAAATGGTAGCCGTACATACAGGCAAGGAGATCAGCGTTACCTTTGATCAGCCCTGCGCCTTGCAGATCGACGGTGAAACCGTTCTGAACGTGAGCGGCTACCGTGTCACGGCAGAGCAGAAATCCCCCGTTACGGTATAAATCATAACCACCAGCTAAGTTGGTGATATGAGGAAGCCCCTCCGAAGCATGTTTCCGGCAGAACCTGAAGGTCCATCGAAAGATTTCTCAAAAGCCTATAACGCAAGGGAGGTGGCACGGGTTTGCCGCGACGGAGGGATTGTAAAAGTTAAAGTTGCGCCAAAGCAATCCCTCAGTCACCTTCGGTGACAGCCCCCTTTGACAAGGGGGCCTATAGCTAAAGCATTTCACTCTACCACCTCAGGCGGTGGTTTATTTCCGCTAAAGCTGCAAAAAATCCGCCCGCAAGTAAATTTGCTTGCGGGCGGATTTTGCTTTCAATTCACAGTTCGGATGCGCTCGGCAACCAACACATCCTTGCGGCGATTGCGGTAATTGGAGTAGACCGTGCCGAAGCCCTCCTCGGTGATATCGGTCATATAATAGGCGGTCATGCCGTCAACAGTCAAGAATCCTACCCCTTCTCTCACGGCACGGGGGGCCTCACCGTTATCGCTGACCCACAGCTTACCTTCCTCGCGGTAGAAGTAGAAGGTGTCATCTGCCGTGACACGGATTCCCTTCTCCTCCAGTATGCTATCGCACAACCGCTCCGGGAATGAGCCGATACGGTATGAGAAAAGCGCGCCATGTACATCGGTAAAAAGCAATCGACTGCCGTCTACGTTGGTGCAGAACAGACTCACATCCCAATAAAGCTCCTCCACCTGCGTCTTGCCGGTCTTGCAACGGTAGAGATTGGTATGCTCGGCACTGCCCTGGGAGGTGCTGAGGAAAAACACGGACTTATCGGTTACGGTCACGCTGTCGGCACCGTCCACCGAATAGACAGTGGTCAGCACGCCCTGATCCTTCTTTTCCTCCAGATAGGCAAGGACCAAGCCGGTGCCCTTATAGTGCAGATAATACTGATCGCAAAGGCTCTCCGTCAGATATTGCTTGCCCACGCAAAGCGCACGGACGGCAACACGACGGTTAGGCATCAGCTCCAGGGCTTCGGTCGAGCCCACGCCGGGCAAGAGCAGGCGTTGACCCTTGATAAAGATGCGGGTCTCGGTCCCGTTACGGAATAACAGCTCGGAAAAATCCCGATTAAAAACAAGGCCGGTCATATCGGGCGCATCCCCGCATAGCACACGGTCACCCGTTTTGGAAACCAGAACATACAGTGCACCGCTTCCGTCGGTATAATAGAGGTAGCGGCAATCATCGGCAATGGCCACGGGATAAAGGCCCTCGTTCTGAGAAAAATACGGCTTTGTGCCGGTGCGGGAATAGACATCCACCCGCATCACGCCATCCCGCTCATAGGTGTAGAACAATTCCTTGCCATCGGGCGAAAGACAATAATGGGGGTCGGCCGTGCTCCCCGAAATGCGGGAGGTGCCGTTCTTTTTACCCACCGACATATAAAACAGCTCCTTGCCGGTGTTTCTGTAGGCAAGAACCTTTCCGTTTGACGAAAGCACACAATCGCTGACGGTTGTAGCCACCTCGGTCACATCCCGCCCTTCGATCAGGTACAGGCGGTCATCCAGCAAGGCGGCGCATACCCGCCCCGTGCTGTCATAGGTCTTATAGCGCAGTGCGCCCGCAACCTCCCCCCTGACCGTGCCGTTGACGGCGATCACGGTGGTGTTGGTCTCGGGTCTGTAGAAAAAGTTGACCGCATCGGTCTGCTCGGTATACTCCGACGGACGGAACAAAAAGATCAGCACCGAAGCCACCAGCACCGCCGCCATGGCAATGAGCATGAGCGCGCGGCTCCAGAAGCTGCGCTTTTCGATCTCGGGGAAATCGATGGGAACGGTGGGGGCGGAAATCTCCTGCCCTTGCGGCTCGGCTACCGGGAGATTGGGGCTCTGCGGTGCGTTTTTTTCACTACCGTTTCTCTTTTTTGGCTCATTTTCAACCGTCACGGGCAACAAGGGTGCGGCTGTTTCTTTTTTTGTGGACTTCTTCTTGGAGGTGGTCGGCTTTTTTTCACCCGTTTCGGGGGATTTTGGCCGATCGCTCCGGGTTGTCTTTTCTTTGGGGCTTTGAGGTGCAACGGGAGCCGCATCCCCCTCCGGCTCAAATTCCATGCTCAACTGTTCCCCGTTCAAAGGAGAACGGTTTTCTTCTGTTGCTTGATTTTCTTTACGACGTGCCATGCTGTCCTCCTTCCGAAAATGATCCATACGACTTTATTTTACACAATTCTTGTATAAAAGTCAAGTGTTCACGCAAAATAGCAAGCCATGGAGGCACTTAAAGTGCCTCCATGGCTTGCCTGACAATTACATGCTCGCAAAACCGTTCTTTTTTGCCGCAGATCAGTTGGGTATCCTGCCCGCCCTTGCCCGCCAGCAAGAGGGTATCCCCCGGACGCATTTCCGCCACGGCACGAAAAATGGCCGCACGGCGATCGGGAATAATGCAATAGCGGTCGGGATCCGCCATCCCCGACGCCATCTCACGGCAAATGGCAACAGGATCCTCAAAATCCGGATCATCTGCTGTCAGATAGACATAATCGGCACACGCCGCTGCCGCCGCGCCCAGCGGTGCGCGCCTTTCCTTCGCTCTGCCGCCCACCGAGCCAAGCAGTACGGTCAACCTTCCCTCGGTGCGTGCGCCAAGCACTGCAAGAGCCTTACGCAAGGCGTCGGCGGTATATGCGGTGTCCCTGTAAATATATCTCCCCGCGCAAGAACCGATACACTCCAATCGACCGCGCGGTAATGTTGCGGAAAGCCCCTTGACGATCTCTGTGGGCAAAAGCCCCGCAACGGTGGCCAGTGCCGTTGCCGCCAAGGCATTCCGAATGGCGTGATCCCCCGGAACGGGGAGAGAAACAGTACTTTTTTTACCATCGGGAAAGGTCAGCTCAAGCCGTGTTCCAAAGCCCTTTCTTCCTGAAACCGGAACGGGAGATGCGGCGCCGAAATCTCCACCCTCACCAAAGCTCAGGCATCTTGTGCCCGATGGAGGCGCCCACTCCTCCCAAAATCCGTCAAAATCCGCAGGGAAAATCATAAAAGGTGCGTCACTGTCAAACAGTGACGCCGGGATCCCCCGCTCGTCCCGTTCCATTGGATCATTGCGGTCCACACGCAGGCACAGATCGGGATCGGTCAGCAAAAGGGCGGCAAACGGTATGGATAAAAACGATTTTTGCTCCAGCATATAGGAGGAGAATTCCAACACCGCAAATTCGATTCCCGCATCGACAAATTCCCGCAACAATGCCTGTATGTCGGCACCGTCCGGCACAATGCTCCCCGCAGGGCGAAAGGCTTTTCCCATCCAAACACCGTCTGTGGTCAGGGATGCCACCGTGCGCCCCGCCCGCCGTAGCAGGGCGGTCAATGTATGGACTACCGAGCTTTTACCGACCGTACCCGTCAGGCCAAACACGGTCATGCGTCGGGCGGGATGCCCCAGACACCGTGCCGCCAATTCACTCAGTAGACTGTTGGTATCGGGCACAATGGCCACGACGGCATCCGAAGGCAGCCCCAATCCACGCTCCGAAGCAAACAAGCGGCAGCCTGCCGCATATGCGGCAAAGGCCTGATCGTGCCCGTCGGATATTCGGGTACGCGTGCACACAAACAGGGCGTCCTCCCCCGCCTTGTGCCGATCGGCGGTGACAGTCTTCACATCCTTTTTGTAAAAATCAAGGATGGGAGCTCCCTCCACACGGTGGGGGATCCCATCCATCAATTCCCGAAACAGCACAGTTATCTCCACTTCCCTTCTGAATCCGACAGCTCATCGGCATTCCGCAGGATGAAGCGGGACTCTAACCACAGTCGGTTCCGCGCCACAAAGGCCTCGTAAGCCCGATCGCAGACCACCAATAGCGGAATGGACAGCTCACATTCTGCCTCCACATCCTGCAGGATGGTCAGCAGAATGTCATCCGAGAGCACAGGCGGTGCATCGATCAGCCGTACACCCGGCAAAAACCGCAGCGTCAGCGCCCGTTTGCCCGTGAGTACGGTGCAATCGCTTCCAAAGCGCTTTTGCATCTGCCGTACGGCGGCATGGCAAACGGTATTGGATCCCAACATCACGGGAAACAGGCAATCGCGCAACAAATCGTCCATACGGCATCCTCTTTCCATATCTCTTGCTTTTATTATAAGCAAAATCGAGGCAAAAAACAAGCGAAATATGGTGTTTTTCAAATTTTCTCTTGCACAGCCCCCATAAATGGTTTATAATGGAAGCAACACAGAAAAAGGAACAGAACCGTATGAAACAGGAAACCCTTTATAACATATTTTCACACTTTCCACAGTTGGAAACCGAACGCCTGCTTTTGCGCGCACTGCGGGTAACCGACGCACCCGATATGTACGACTATGCCAAGCGCCCCGAGGTGACCAGATATCTCCTGTGGAATCCCCACCCCGACATCACGCACACCCGCCGCTATCTGGAATATCTGGGGGGGCGCTACCGTCTGGGGCAGTTTTACGATTGGGCACTGATCAGTAAAAAGGATCACCGTATGATCGGCACCTGCGGATTTGTCCGTTTTGATTGCCCCCACAACTGTGCCGAAATCGGCTATGTGCTGAACCCCGATTATCACGGCCGGGGACTGATGCCCGAAGCCGCACGGCGCGTCATGCAGTTCGGCTTTTCGGTACTGGGCCTTCACCGCATCGAGGCACGCTACATGGTGGAAAACACCCCCTCACGCCACGTGATGGAAAAGCTGGGCATGACCTTTGAGGGGGTCCGCCGCAGTTCTATGCTGGTCAAGGGGCTTTACCGCGACATTGGCATCTGCGCCATTCTTGCAAATGAGTTCCGCGCCGAATAAAGCGAGAAAAATATGGTAAAAATCCTTCTTGCAACCAAAATTTGCAAGGAGGATTTTTTATGGCAACCTACACAAAAGCAGGCGTCGATCCCGAATCTCTGAAGGGCACCAAGACCGAGCAAAATCTGCACACGGCGCTCAGCGGCGAATCACAGGCGTATCTGCGCTACAAATGGTTTGAAAAGAAAGCAAAAGCCGACGGCTATATTGCCATCGCCCAGCTGTTTGAAGAAACTGCGGGCAACGAGATGGAGCATGCGGAGATCTGGTTCCGCTATCTCGGCGGATACAGCTCCACCGACCGCAATCTGGATGCGGCGGCAGGCGGCGAGCATTTTGAATGGGAAACCATGTATGCACAGTTCGCCGAGGAGGCAAGAGCCGAAGGATTCCCCACACTGGCCGATCTCTTTGAACGTGTTGCTTCTGTAGAAAAGCAGCATGAGCAGAACTATCTCAAGTCCATGAACGAGATCAAAAACGGTACGGTGTTCTCCTCCGACGATCCCCAGCAAAAGTGGATCTGTCTGAACTGCGGCTATGTCTTTACCGGCAAGGAGCCCCCTGCCTTCTGCCCCACCTGTGCCCATCCCCAGGGCTATTTTGACAGGCAAAAGAAAAATTGAGCGCATCCGCAAAAGCCGGTACAACCACACTGCACCTTGCGGGCAAAACATGCGAAAAGGAGTACGAAAAGCTCGTACTCCTTTTGCTTATTTGCAAACCGTTGTCGTTTTTTGACGACATGAGGCGGTTTTATTGGTTTTCCATGTTGAGAACCTTGATGGCGTCTCCAATGGTTTTTTCCATGGCTTCCTTGCCGTATTTGTCGACCTCGGCCTTGTTCTTATCACCGTGTGTGAGGCACCCTGCACCACCGATACAACCGCCACTGCAGGCCATACCCTCGATAAAGTTGGCATTGAGCACCCGCTTGGAGGCCTTCAGCAATGCGATGCGGCAAGCCTCGATGCCATCGCAGATCTCGGCCTTGAGATCAAAGTTGTCGATTCCCTGCTCCTTGAGCGCCTGAACCACCGCATCGGAAAGTCCGCCGCTACGGGCAAAGATTCTGCCGTAATAGGAGGCGTTGTCAAGGGGCGTCTCGTCCAGGGTCATGATATCGATATCACGGCTGTCGTAGAGCGCCTGCAGCTCCTCAAAGGTGATGACGCTATCCACATAATCCTTCGCGCTGTCCAGATTGAACTCCATCTTTTTGGCGGTACAAGGACCGATAAAGATCACCTTGGCGGTGGGATCGATCTTTTTGATGTACTGCCCCATGGCCACCATGGGAGACGGGTTGTGAGAAATGTAAGGCTCCAGATCCGGGAACTGCTTCTTGATATAAGAAACGAAAGCAGGACAGCAGGAGCTGGTGAGGAAGCCCTTCTCTACCAGCTCGCGGGATTCGGCCATAGCCACGATATCGCCGCCCAAGGCCGCCTCGACCACGGTGTGGAAGCCGAGCTCATGCATACCGCTGACCACCTGTCCCAAGGTCGCATAGGAAAACTGGCTGGCAATGGAGGGCGCCACAACGGCATAGACCTTATAATCGTTGTTGTGATTGCTCTTCTGGATCAGATCGATCACATCAAGGATGTAGGACTTATCGGAAATAGCACCCCAGGGACACTGATAAACGCAGGCGCCGCAGGAAATGCACTTATTGTTGTCGATCTTGGCCGCCTTTGTCTCGCTCATGGAGATGGCCTTGACCTTACAAGCGCGCTCACAGGGGCGCTTGTGATTGAGAATGGCACCGTAAGGGCAAACAGATGCGCATTTACCGCATTCGATACACTTACTCTTGTCGATGTGAGCCTTATGGGTGCCGTCATGGGTGATGGCACCGCGGGGGCAAGCATCCTCGCAACGGTGTGCCAGGCATCCGCGGCAAGCCTCGGAGACCTCATAACCGCCCACGGGGCACTCGTCACAGGCGATCTCGATCACCTGGATGGCATTGGGGTTGTTCTTATCGCCACCCATGGCCATTTTGATCCGCTCCTCAACAATGGCGCGTTCCTTGTAGACACAGCAACGCATGGTGGGCTCGGGACCGGGGGAAATGATCTTGGGCACGTCCAGAAGGTTTTCGGTCAGTGTGCCCTTCCACGCAAGACGTGCGACCTCGCGCAGGACCTTGTACTTGAGATGCTGTACCTTGGTGTCGAATTTCTTTTGCTTCATCATGGGTTTTGCCTTTCTGTATGGATAACTTAAATTTTAATAACCGTAATTAAAAATAACTGACTTTAATGCGTTTTCCCATCCGGCGAAGACACTCGGAGAGCTCCTTCACCAGATTCATTTTGATATTGAAATTAATGGGCAGATCGGGGTTCTGGTGGGCGGGATTGATGGCACGCCCCACAAAAAAATTGATATCGGTGGCTTCTTCAAAAAGGAGCTGGGCAATACGGGAGGCACCGTCTTTTCCAAGGCTCCATTTCTCATAAAGCTTGTTGTCGCCAAGACAATCCTTGGCATAGTCCAGCACCTTGTTGACCGTGATCACACCCTCGGTACAAAGATCCACCCCCCTGATCTCGGCAATGGGCGGAACATCCGGATCGAAAAATTCCAGCGTGGGGCACACCCGCTCACCCAGATACTGCGCCGCGATGGAGGAGGTGGTTCCCCCGCAAACGATGTGCTTGCCCTCCTTCCCGAAGAACAGCCTCATCATCTTCTCGTTGTCCTCCCGCTTGGTGGGGGGGCCGAAGAGCAGATTCATGGGCTCACGCCGCCGCACCCGCAGGGCACAGACCGTGGTATCATCACCGGGTTGGTGATCGTAAAGATTGTCACAGGCCTCCAGAAGCAGATTGGCCAGAGCCTTTGCCGTATATCCCACCGGGGCCAGGGTCTCTAAGAACCCGATCACATCTTTTCTCTCCCAACCGAAATTGAGGGAGCGGCCCACACCCGCATGGATGCATCCGTCACTGACCGCAACAAAAATATCATTTTCCCGCAGACGTATCTTGGATTTATAGACCTTCTTTCCACCTACGGTCAGCTCGGTCTTGGGATACTCATAATTCACTCCGTCCCTTAGCATCATGACCAAGGGATTGTCGTATTGGATCATTTCCGCTTCTTCG
Organism: Clostridia bacterium; assembly: GCA_017451735.1. Taxonomy (GTDB): domain Bacteria; phylum Bacillota; class Clostridia; order Oscillospirales; family CAG-272; genus Firm-07. The sequence goes on along the minus strand of JAFTNU010000010.1, from coordinate 6,532 downwards.
TTTCGAATGATGCGGATAATGGTAAAGGTGGAATATGCCACATTCCGTACCGAGCAGACGGGCAGTGTGGCGGCTATGGTCTCGACGCAATCCTCGATGGAAAGTCCCGCGGCCATCATGGTGGAAATGATCCGCGCCGTCAGGGTAGACAGGATCCCCGCCTTGACGCCGCTTCCGAGTCCGTCGGCAAGAACCAGGATGATGGAATCCTCCCCCTCCTGCTCCACCAGCTCCACATGATCACCGCAAAGCTCCTCTCCCACGTGATTGAGGCTGCGGTAACCCACATCTACACACAAATCATTCATCGGCGATCGACTCCTTCAGCTTTGTCAGGGCGATCTTGGTCTCGGCAGCGGTCTCGCCCAGCAAGGATGCGATCTCCTGTACGATACGCATCTGCTTTTCGACCACACGGTCGGCAGTCTCCATGGTGTGACGGCTGATGGCCTCCTTCTTTTCCTTGGCGATCTCCTCGTCGGTCACATCACGCATGGTGCAGATGAGAATGTGATAATCCTTATCGTAGCTGACCGTCTCTTCTACATAGCGCTGATATTCGGCCAGATAAGTGCGCCGCCCCTTGACTGATTTTCCGCTGTTTTTGACCTCGGTGAAGATGGTGGGATCCAGAATGCGTACAACGGGCTCCCCCAACACATCGGAGGCCGTTCGTAAGTTTAAAATGCGCAGGGCGGAGCGATTGATACTCTGCACCTCGAAATTCTCATTCAGAACCAGGATGCCGTTGGGCGAATTCTTGATGATATTATCCGACAGCATCTCTGCCCGCTCCTTGAGATAGGGCAGGCACATGGAGATATCGGCTTTCCCGCGATAAATAGCTATCGCCTTTTCACGGCAGGTGTCATAGCCGCAGCTGCCGCAGTTCAGCTCGTCCTCGGGGCGGGTCTTACCCATTTGCCGCAGAATGGCAACGATCTCACTCTCGCCGGGCTCCTCTCGTACTCCGGTAACGGGCAAAAACCGCCGCGCCAGCGCATCGGGCGTGGGCTGTTCTATGGCAAAATCCCGCTCTCCCGCATACGAGGACACCTCCAAATAGTTATGTACCGGCATCTGGCGGGTCTTATCCATGACGGGGCCCCTTACACAGCTGCCCACACACGCAGACATCTCGATAAAGCATTGATGCAAATTCCCGCTCGCCAGCTCACGCAGGACCGCAATACAGTTTTCGGTGCCGTCCACGGCCATATAGCGGTAATCGGCCGGCAGATTTCTCATCGTCTTCAGTACGCCTCCCACAGTGGGAAACAGCCGTGCGCGACTTTCGTCGCAGGATTCGCGGCTTTGCTCAAGGGTGATGGAACGCTCCTCCAGCAGGCTGTTCAATTCCTCGAAGGTGAGCACCGCATCAACGGCATCGCTCTCCTCGCCCTCATCCTTTTTGGCCACGCAGGGCCCGATAAACACCGTCTTGGCCCCCGGTATCCGCCGCTTGATGTCGGCGCAATGGGCCAGCATGGGGCTCTTTACCCCCGCCAGCATGGGGATCAATTGCGGAAAATGCTTTCTGACCAACAGGTTGACCGAATGGCAACAGGAGCTGATGAGCACATCACATTCGTGCTCACGCAGGATCCGCTCATATTCGTTTTTCACCATGGTGGCACCGATGGCGGTCTCCTCCGCCCCCGCAAATCCCAGCGCGCTCAGTGCCTTTTGCATCGATTCGATTCCGACACCGTAATTGGCAATAAAGGACGGCGCGATGCTGGCATAGACAGGCGCATTGCCGGAAAGCAGGACCTTTACCGCCTCGGTCCCGTCCATGATCTCCTTGGCCCCTTGGGGGCAGATGACCACGCACTGACCGCACAAGATGCATTCATCCCCGATCACATGAGGACGATTGGCGGTAAAACGAATCGACTTGACCGGACAATGGCGAATACATTTATAGCAATTTTTACAGTTGGACTTTTTCAGTCGCAGAAATTTGGACATATCAGTTTCCTCCCGAACGTGATGCCCGTGATCGTTTCACGGCAGAACACAGGAAAGAGCGCATTACAGCTTTTTCAAAATTTCTGTTTCAAAAAATGAACCCACGGTTTCGGGCGTGACCGAAAACAAAACACCGTCAACAGTCACCGAAACACCCTCGCGGCAGTTCTTCATACAGAAAGCACCGGAAAGTGATACCTTGTCCTTGAGATCATGCTCGGTTATGTAGTCTTGCAATGCTTCAACAACCTGACGGGAGCCCTTCAAATGGCAGGAAGAACCGATACAAACTGTGATTTTCTTCATAAGAATTCCTCTTTTCGCTTGTATTTTGGAAATCATGTCATAAGAACCTGATTATATTATAATATGAATGACACAAAAAATCAAGTACATGGCATAAGAAAACGATGTGGAAACCTAAGGAAGAATCAAAAAAGCGGTGCAAGCACCGCTTTTTTGATCATCCTCTGGGTTTCCCGCCGTGACAGATCACCGCGGCAAGCAGGCCGAAGCAAAGTGCCGCGGCCGTGCCGCCTGCGGCGGCGGAAAGTCCCCCCGTAAAGGCGCCGAGTAAGCCCTGCTCATCCACCGCCTCCTTCACGCCCTTGGCAATGAGATATCCGAAGCCCGACAAGGGCGTGGTGGCACCCGCGCCCGCAAACTCCGCAAAGGGCTTGTACAGTCCGACGGCCCCAAGGATCACACCTGCGACCACAAATCCCACCAGAATACGGGCGGGCGTCAGCTTGGTCTTATCGATCAGGATCTGAGCGATCACACACAGCAAGCCCCCTATCAAGAAGGCCCAAAGCAATTTCAGCACAATTCCCATTCTTCTTCCTCCTTTGACGTCAGGCACACCAGATGCCCGATGGCAGGGATATATTCCCCCTGCTGAATGGATTGGGGACTCATCATGGCACCCGTGCCCATCACAAGCACACGCTTCAGCGCACCGGCGGCGATCTTGGGCAGAAGATAAGACGCCAGAACCGTTGCCGAACAGCCGCAACCCGAACCGCCCGCATGGGTATCCTGCGTGTCGCGACTATAGATCATCATGCCGCAATCATTATACACATTGCGGATGTCGACCCCCTCCAGCGCCATGATCTCGCAAAGGATATCGCCCCCCTCATAGCCGAGATCCCCCGTGGCGATCAGATCGAAATCATCGGGCGATTTTCCCGTACTGTCAAAAAAGCGCAGTAAGGTATCGGCGGCGGCCGGTGCCATGGCGGCGCCCATATTGGCGGCATCCCGAATGCCCTTTTCCAATACGATTCCGGGGCAAACCCCCTTGACCAATGCCTGGGCATGCTCGTTCTCTCCCACAATAAAGGCTCCCGCGCCCGTCACAGTCCATTGAGCCGTGGGCGTCCGCTGGCCGCCGTATTCGATGGGAGAGCGATATTGGCGCTCTGCCGTGCAGTTGTGAGAAGACGCCACCGCCGCCGCCCGCTGCACCATTCCGCCCGAAACCAGAAGCGAGGACAGGATCAGCCCCTCCGCCGCGGTGGAGCAGGCCCCGTACAGCCCAAAATAGGGAACGTTATAATCCTTGAGCCCGTACGCCGCTCCAATGCACTGATTGAGCAGATCCCCCGCAAAAATGGCGTCCAGATCCTCCTGCCTCAGCTCGCCCTTGGCAAGCGCCGTGTTCAGTGCCAGCCGTTGCATTTCCGCCTCAGCCTTCTCCCATGTTTTCTGCCCGAAGCGGTCATCGGCGCTATGGATATCAAAGCATCCCCCAAGCGGTCCGTTTTTCTCCAGCTTGCCCACCACCGATGCCGCCGACAGAATTCCGCACCGTGTGGGTATACACGCATTGTTCATACCACTCACCCCCGAATAGATTCACCGTTATTTTACCTCTCTTTCCAGCTTTTATACATTAAAAAACCAACACGTTTTCCAAATTTTGCGACAAAATGCAACAAACAGAAAGAGAGAACAAATCGGTTCGCAGCCGAAATGTTCTCTCTTTTTCTGTTGTTTATTTCACCCGTCAAAACGGTATTTGACTGCGTGATACTCTTGGCAGAGTATCACGCAGCCTCCTTTGGTCAGCGGTCAAAGATTATTTTTTCTTCTTCCACTTCTTCTTTTTGGTTTGCTTGGTACGCCAGGGCTTCTGAGCAGCGGCCAGCTTAGCGGCCTTCTTCTTTTTGGAAGCCACAACACACACGGCGATGATCGCACCTACGACCACAACAGCCGCGCACACGATGATGACCACAACCACAGTGTTGTTCTTTTCATCATTGGTGTTATCGCCATTGTTATCGCCCGCTTGATTGGAATCGTCGCTCGACAGAACATCGATCTCAGCGGTCTCAACTGCACCGCAGGCGGTACAGGTGTGCTTCTTCTCACCCTTCTCGGTGGTCGTAGCGGCCTTGGTCTCCTCCCAATCGCCGTAGGTGTGTGCTACCGTCTCAACCAACACGCCACAGCAGGAATGCTTCTTGTCATGCTTGGTTGCGTCACTGCCGTTCACCGTGTAGGTGTAATCGGTGCTTGCATGGTTGTCGGCATTCAGCTCACCGTAAGACGCGCCGCACTCGGTGCACACGGCCTTATCCTTACAGGTAGCGGTACCACCGGTGTGCTCACAGGTGTAGCCGCACTCGGTGCAAACGCCGTTCTCCCATTCATGCCCCTCCTCTGCCACCGCAGTCTCGCCGCAGGTGTAAACAGCAGTATGAGTGGTAGCGGTCTTGGTCCATACAGGCTCGCAGGTCTCATCATGGTTGGTCAGATCCACATCGCCGTATGCATTGTGGCAGACAGAGCAAACAGCCTTGTTGAGGCAGGTTGCGGTGCCGCCGGTGTGGGCCTCTGCCGCTGTGGCGGGATCCAGGGTGGGATCAGCCTTACCGCAGACACAGCCTGTAATGTGCATGGATTCACCCTCAACATCGATCAATACATACTGATCGTAGGTGTGGGCTCCTTCGCTCGTATCGCCGCATGCGCACAGGCCGGTATGCTTGGTCGCATCGGTTGTGTCGTCATAGGTCCAGACATAGGTGTGTTCCACCGTCTCGACCACGCTCTTACAGCAGGCATGCTTCTTGGTGTGTGTACCGTCTCCATTGTCAACATACTCAAAGGTATCCAGAGCATGATTATCTTCGTCGATCTCACCATACTCGCCGCAGACACTGCAAACTGCCTTATTCATACAGGTGGCAACGCCGTCGCAGGCCTCCTTGTCGCGGTATTCGCCGCAAGCGTAAATGCAAGCGTAGTAATGGTAGTAAACACCATCCTCTACAATCTGAGTTGCTTCGGTGCTGTATTGATGCTCTGCCGCCGTACCGTACGTATGCTCGCAGGTCACACAGATGGCCGCAGTCTGGCAGGTAGCCGAACCGCCGGCGCACTCTGCCACCTCCAGCTTGGCCGTGCAGCCTTCGCTGGTGCAAGCGTAGTAGTGATACTGCTTACCGGTTTCTTCATCCACATAGACGGAGTATTCGGCAGCAGGCGTGTGATTCAGCATAGTGCCCCACTCGGTCTCGCACAGCGAGCACTTGGCAAGGTTATGGCAGCTGGCCTGTGCCAGAGCGTCGTTACAATTCCGGCTTTCGCTATCCACCTTGCCGCACTTGGAGCAGGATACCTTGTGAGTACCGTTGCCGTTAGAGGTGTAGGCGGGAGCGAAATCGTCATGATTGCACTCGTATTCGCAAATGGCACATACGCCGTTCTCAAAATCGTGCTCATCCTTGGCTACGGCAGGAGCGCAAGCGCATCCCACATAGACCTGCTCATGGTAGGTATCATCCTTGTTCCACTGGAGTGTGCCCTTGTGAACGGTTGCATTCAATTGTCCGTAGGAGGTCTCGCAGAAGTCACAGACAGCAAGGTCGGTGCAGTTGGCGGAACCGCCGGAGCAGCTCTCGGTCTCCTGCAGACCGCAGGTGACACAGGTCTTGGTATGCTGATCGTTACCGACAGAGGCATAGAGATGGGTCTTGCCCTCGCTCTCGATGTCGTGCGTACATTCGTACTCACAAGCCGTACATACGCCGTTATTCCAGTTATGGTCCTCGGTCGCGCTGTCAACGCCGCCGCAGCCGTAAACAACGGTGTGCTTGGTCGCGGTCTTGTCGGTATAGGTGATGCAATCGTGCATGTTGGGGTTCACACTGCCGTATTGGGTGTTACAGGTACCGCAACGTGCTGCATGGCTGCAGGTTGCAACCTCGCCGGTCTCGCCGGGAGCGCAAGCCTCGCGGCTCAGCTTCTCCTCACAACCGGTGATCTCGCACTTGTGGTAGTGATACGTCACGCCCTCCACGATCTCTTGATGCCATTCATCGTCGGGAGTATGACCGCCCAGCTCACCGTAGGCGGTGTTACAGGTCGTACAGATGGCCTTTTCCCGGCAGGTTGCCGTTGCGCCGTCCTGACCGTCGTTACAAGCGGCACGGCTCAGCTTCTCCTCACAACCGGTGATCTCGCACTTGTGGTAGTGATACGTCACGCCCTCCACGATCTCTTGATGCCATTCATCGTCGGGAGTATGACCGCCCAGCTCACCGTAGGC
>JAFTNU010000009.1 GCA_017451735.1 Clostridia bacterium | reverse complement strand
CTTCTGTGGACACAGAAGCTCTTTTTTACGGCGATATATTTGCTTTCGCAAACGCGATATATTTTCGCTCACGCTCAAATGCGATATAACCTCCCTGTTTGCTGCGCAAACGAACGGTCGGTTGCGATATGATATAAATCCTCGCGGACGAAGTCCGCCTCACGCCCCGAAGGGGCATATCGCATCGAAGATATATCGCACGCGTCAGTGTATATCGCAAATCCCGCGAGGGATTTATATCGCTGCGTAGTGTCCTTAAGGGCACTACGCATATGCGTGTTCCTTTTTCTCTTTAATCCTTCCAGACAAAATGATAGTTGATGGCCTCGCCGCCGTCCACGAGGATGTTCTGCCCTGTGCAAAAGGTGTTGGTGACCGTGAGAAAATAGGCCCACTCGGCCATCTCCTCGGGGGTGGCCCAACGGCGCAAGGGGGTCTCGTTCATGATCTGCGCCCAAAGCTCCGGATCGTTGACCACGCAATCGTTGAGGGGGGTCAGCACACCGCCCGGATCCAGGCTGTTGCAGGTGGCACCGAATTTGGCCACGCGCATCGCCACGTTTTTGGTGTAGGCCATCACGCCGCCCTTGGCGGCGCAATATTCGGGGAATTCCGCACCCGTGTGCCCACTGGCGGAGCCGATATTCAAGATGGCCTTGATTCCCTCCCGCACGCCGTAACGCTCGGTGATATGGATCAGCGCCTTGAGATTGACGTCAATATCGTTTTCGTTTTGCACGCCCGCGTTGTTGATGAGGATCTGCACCCCCTCGACCTCGGGCAGATGCTCGTAATCGCAAACATCGCATTGATAATGGGTATAGCTTGGATGCGACAGACTCGCCCCTTGGCGATCAATGCCCACAACCTCGTGTCCACGCTCCAAAAACAGGGCGGCAATGGCCTTGCCTATACCCCTGGTCGTGCCTGTAATCAAAATTTTCATACTTCTCTTTTTCCTTTACCGATAAACTCCAGATACTCTCTGCCCACAGCATTTGCCGTCCACTTTTTGACGATGCGATAGCCGATGGGGGAAAACAGTATTTCCATGATCAGCTCAGCCACGGCTCCCGTCAGGGCGCACATGGTGCACTGCAGCACTGTCCAGTGGAAGCCGCCCCAAAAGATGGGAGCAAAGCCCACGAACACGATGACCGAGAAAATAAAATTATCCAAAAACTGCCCCACAAAGGTGGAAATGTAGGCTCGTGCGGCATAAGCCAGCTTGCCGTCGGGATCCTTTTTGAAGGCTCTGCCGATGGCGCGGTTCATCAGATTGTTGATCACCGCCGAGCAGAGAAAAGCCACTGTACTGCCCAGCAAAATGAACCACGTGCCCCCTAAAATGCCGTTCAGTGCACCGTAATCCCCCGCGTTGGAGGGGATGATGCTGGCCACGTAAAAAATGAGGCAGGTGAGCAGATTGATGGCGGCGGCGAGCAGTGAGATCTTATTAGAGGCCTTGGCTCCAAAGTGCTTGGTGATGATATCCATACACATAAAGGAAAGCCAGGAGATCAGCATGCCGCCATCCAGGGCGATCCACTCCAACTGCAAGAGCGTCTTGTTGGCCAGCAGATTCATGCAAATGACACTGACCACAAACAGCGTGACCACCGTGGCGGGGATGCAACGCAACAGCAGAGCCGTTTCCTTTTTTTCCTTTTGTATCCATTCCTTGATCTTTGACATATTTAACTCCGTGTTATAAACTCATATTATTATAGCACGAACAGATGCTTTTTGCAATCCCAATCTTACAAGAGGATGCAAATGAGGCCGTTGGAGCCCTCATTGATGATACGCTCCAGGGTTTCGGAGAGCTTGCGACGTGCCTCGTCGGGCATGTTTTCCAGCTTTTGATGAAGGCCGTCACTGACCAATTCATACAGGCTCTTGCCAAACATATTGGAGCTCCACAGCCGCTGGGGGTCGCTTTCAAATTCGGAAAGAATGTTACGCACAAACTCCTCGGACTGCTGCTCGGTGCCAACAATGGGACTGAGCTCGGTGCGGATGTCGGCACGGATCATGTGAATGGACTGTGCCGCGGCGGAAAGCCGCACGCCGTACCCACCCGATTGCTTGACGATGGTGGGCTTTTCCAGGCGCAGATCCCCCACCTCGGGCATGACGATGCCATAGCCCTTGGCATCGGCACTCTCCAGTGCCTCCTCTACGCGGGCATATTTGCGGCGCACGGCAGAAAGCTCCCGTACCAGTGTAAACAGTGCCTCGTCACCGCGGATCTCCTCCTCGGCAAGCTCGGAGAGCACGTCATAGTAAAGGGTGGGGGTCAGCTCCAACCGCAGGCGAGCACGGCCGCTCCCCATATTCAGCTCCTCGCAGCGCACCCGCTCCACGTAGGGGCTTTGGGTGAGCGCCGAAAAGCAGGTCTCGACCTCCCCCATACGGCGCACCTGCCCCGCAAGGCGGCAGACCTCCTCTACAAGTGTGTGGCGCACGGCGTGATCCTCATCCAACGCGTGAACAAAATCGGGGAGCTCCACCCCCACCGAGGTGACGGGAAACTCGCCGAGGATCATAGAAAGAATGCCGCAAATATCCTCGGCGGCCAGTGTGAGACAGCTGACCAGTGCCACGGGCACGCCGTAGGATCTTTCCAGCTCCAGTGCCAACGCCACCGAGGACTCTCCCGTGGGATCGGCAGAATTGAGCACCAGGGCAAAGGGCTTGCCCAGCGCCTTCAGCTCCCCGACGATCCGTTCCTCGGCTTCTACATAAGAGGAACGCGGAATGTCGCCCACGGTGCCGTCCGAGGTCACCAGCATGCCGATAGTGGCGTGCTCGCAGATGACCTTGCGGGTGCCGAGCTCAGCGGCCTCGGCAAAGGGCATGGCCTCCTCCGACCAGGGGGTGCGCACCATACGCGCCTCGCCGTTCTCCTCGCCGCCCATGGCCTCGGGGATCATGTAGCCCACGCAGTCGATCATTTTGACACGCATAGAAGCGCCCCCATCCATGGTGACGGTGACCCCTTCATCGGGGACGAATTTGGGCTCGGTGGTCATGACGGTGCGCCCTGCGGCGCTTTGGGGCATTTCGTCCCGTGCACGCTCACGGGCGGCACCGTCTGCCATATTGGGGAGCACCAGCTCCTGCATGAACCGATTGATAAAGGTGGATTTTCCACTGCGAACAGGTCCCACCACGCCGATGTAGATGTCGCCCCCTGTGCGCTCGGCAATATCCCGATAAATAGAACGCTCTGCCATATTCGATCCTCCGCTTTCGTGGCTTTTTGTTCAAGGGTATGCAGCAGTGGGGCGGAATATGACAATGATGCCTTGTTGCAACAGAAGTTCGGGAAAAGCGGACGACCCATGGTCGCCCCTACGGGTTGGTGCGAACAACGCAGCTACATAAGCCTCCCCTGTGTAAGGGGAGGTGGCATTGCCGCAAGGCAATGACGGAAGGGTTGTTGGTCGGGGATCGCGGCGGTTGCTTCGCCGCAAGCCCCCGCCCTACGGTTTGTGCGTTATTCCGAGGTTGGTCGGGGATACAACCCTTCCACCACTCCGTGGTCCCCCTCCCCTTGCACAGGGGAGGCTTGGTGCGGTGGGTTCATAGCGGATAGCCGTG
>JAFTNU010000081.1 GCA_017451735.1 Clostridia bacterium | reverse complement strand
TAACCGCACAAAGTAAAAAGGCCCGAGAGCGCCACGGCAATTGCCGTGGCGCTCTCGGGCCTTTTTACTTTGTGCGGTTACACCAAAAGGATCAGCTCCAGTACTACGATGAAGAAGATCAGAAGAATGTAGAGCAATGCGGCCGCTATCGAGATGGCACCCAAAATGATGCCGATCCAGCCGCAGATGCGCCCGGTCTTGGCGGCACCGGTTTCAAATTGCAGCATCGTGCGGGAATCTTTGGCACGGCGCACGGCGAGAATACCGAGCACCAACGATACGATCTGGCAGAACACCAGCGATACAACAGCAATGATGCCAAAGGTCTGAGCCGAACTGCCGTGGGGATCACTTATGGCGGTGTAGGGATTGTAAAAGGGCGGTTGACCGTAGCTACCCCGATTGGATTGCTGTTGGGTGTAAAATGAACCCTGATTCTGCCCGTTTTGCGTGTTGGAGCCGTAATTGCCTTGGTTCTGATTCGGGTTGTTGTAATCGTTATTCATAACCGACCTCCGTCAGTTCTCATACGAATCGTAGTATTCTTCCCAATAGGCTTCGTATTCTTGCATGACCTCATCCACAAAAACGGCGCTGAAAACAATATTGGCCACCAATGTGATCGCGGCCAGCACGATGGTGATGATGCCCAGCAGCTTGCCCGTTTTGGCATCGGCGTCCTCACGGTTCAGCAGCTTGCGGGAGGCGGATGCGTTCACCAGGGCGATGATGCCCAAGATCAGCCCCACCGGCGCACAGCAGATGATCGACACGATCAGTCCCACGATGCCCAGCGTCTTGGAGGATCTTGCCTTGGCATAGCCCTGGGTCTCGTTGGGGGAGGGGCCCCAGAACTGCCCGTTCATCGGGGGAGGGGAATAGAATTGCCCCTGCTGTCCGTTGCCGTAGTACTGTCCGTTTTGCTGTCCGCCGTAATACTGTCCGTATTGCCCGCCGTAATAGCCGTTGTTGTTTTGTCCGTCTTGGCGTTGATCGTTTCCTTGACCGTTGTTCTGATCGTTACGGTCGTTGTTATAGTTGTTATAATCGTTGTTCACGGTACCTGCCTCCTTAGCGTTGTATTCCTCTTTTATTATACAGATTATTGTGGGATTTGGCAAGGGCTTTTGAAAAATTCTTGCATGGGGGCGTACGGTATGCTATAATGGTGGTGAGGTCATCGAGAAGGGAGGGCAATTGCATGTCTGTAAAATGGAAACGCTACCTGTTGTTTCATGTCGAAATGCTTTGCATTGTGCTTGGCTTCGCCGGTTATGCCGTGCTGATGCAGCGTCTTTTCCCGAACGGATATCTGCACTGTGTTCTTCATGATATCTTTCATCTGTATTGTCCCTTCTGCGGGGGGACACGCGCTTTTCTTGCCCTGCTGTCCCTGCATGTGGGGGAGGCCTTCCGCCTCAACAGCGCCGTTCTGGTTGCGGGGGGGATTGCCTTGATCCTTGACCTGCGTGCGCTTCTGATGCTGATCTGCAAAAAAGAGGGAAGACTGCTTCCGCCCGTGTGGTGGAGGATCGCGATTGCCTATTTTGCGGTTTATACCCTGATCCGCAATGCCGCCCTGCTTGGCGGCTTTGACCGTACGGGGGATCTGCTCGCCTTCTGGCAGGGGAGGAGTACCTTCTTCAGCGTTTCTCTTTTCCTCTCGCTTTCGATTCCGATGTGTGTGGCATTCCTCATAGCCATTGATTTTTTCGGGCAGGGTCTGCTTTCCTATTTCCGGGCTCCCGCCGCATGGGTCAGCGCCCTGCTGCTGATCACGCTCCTTTGGGCGCTGTACGGTCCTTGGCCGATCGCGTTGCTGTATATTCCTGTTTGCGCGGGGGCAGGCCTGCATTTCGCTCATCATCGACAAAGTAGTTGCAACACGGGCTAAGCCCCACCCATAACAAACAGAAAAGAGAACAAAGCAGTAAAAACTGCTTTGTTCTCTTTTCTGTTTGGCGATATCCCCGTTAAGGGATTGATATCGCTTTGATCAGCCTTCTGTGGCTTCCTCTGCCACGGGATCGGGGGCGGTGGAAAGAGCGGCCAGCTTCTGCGCTCTCTTGTAGCACTCTGCCACAAATTCCTCGGCGGTGAGGTCCGGATATTTATCGTTTCCGTTATCCACCTCCAGGGTCAGCGGGCCGGTGTAGCCATACTCATCCAGCTTGTCGATGCAACGCTGATAGTTGCAGTTACCGTCAAAGGGAAGAAGATGAATATCGGGGGAGCCGACCTTCTCAAAGGTTCTGCCGTGATTGTCATGAATGTGGGTGCAGATCAGCTTGTGGCAGAATACATCCATCCATTGCACGGTCTTGGTGTAGCAATGCTCATGACCGAAGTCGTAGCAGAAGCGGACGTTGTCAAACTTTTCATAGCGCTCGGAGAAGTAGGAAAGATTACCCACCTGGCGCAGATTCTCAAAGGCGATGGTCACGCCCTTTTCGGCGGCGTGGAATACCAGCTCGTCAAAGCGCTGCAAGCCGAGGTCGCTGATGCCGGGGGCATACCATCCGCCCGAGACATGCATAACAACGGCGGGGACACCGTTAGCGGCGGCGAGATTGATCGAGTGCTTCATGCCCTTGTATACATCCACATATTCCATGCCGGGGATCCACATGTTATTGATGCCAGCGAAGGGGGCATGGATGGTCTCAAATACCATGCCATACTCATCGGCCTTCTCCTTCAGAGCGGCGATGGTATCCGCATTCTGTGAGCCGGTGAAGAAGGTTTCAAAGCCCACCTTGTGGATCAGCTCCAGATTTTCCATTTGGGTGAGCCCTCTGGCGCACCCCACATTGATGCCCAACTTTCTTTTCATAACAAAATTTCCTTTCTGTTATTGCTCCGTCGGGGCGGAGCGTATTTGTACCGGGAAAAGTCCCGCGGTAGCCTTGATTATTGCTCTTGCGGATCGGGGGCCTTGGATAGGGCTGCAATGCGCTGCAGCCGTTCATAGCAGGTGGCCAGAAATTCCTCGGGGGAAAGGTGGCCGTATTTGCTGTTGCCGACCTCCAAGGTCAGGGGGCCGGTGTAACCGTATTCGTCCAATTTGTCAATGCAGCGCTGATAGTCAACATTGCCCTCAAAGGGGATCAGATGGGTGTCGGGATCATCGGTTTTGCCGTTCAATCTGCCGTGGTTGTCGTGAATGTGGGTGCAGATCAGCTTGTGGCAGAATACATCCATCCATTGCACGGTCTTGGTGTAGCAATGCTCATGGCCGAAATCGTAGCAGAAGCGAACATTGTCAAGCTTTTCATAGCGCTCTGTCATATAGGCCACATTGCCGATGCAACGCAGATTTTCAAAGGCCACGGTCACACCCTTTTCTGCGGCGTAAAGCACCAGCTCGTCAAAGCGCTTCAGACCCAGGTCGCAAATCCCGGGGGGATACCAGCCGCTGGATACATGCATGACGATGGCGGGAATGCCATTGGCGGCGGCTTGGTCGATGGAGCGCTTCATGCCGTTGTAGACCGTCAGATATTCCATGCCTGCCACCCACATGTTGTTGATGCCGGAGAAGGGGGCGTGAATGGTCTCATAGGTCATGCCAAGGGATTCTGACTTTTCCTTGAGCCTGGCCGTGGTATCGGGAGAGCAAAGCCCCGAAAAAAAGGTCTCAAAGCCTGCGTTCTTCATCATTTCAAGCTGATTCTCAAGAGGAATGCTCCCCCCAAGACAGCCCACGATGATACCCAACTTTCTTTTCATCACAAAGTATCCTTTCTGTTATCGCTCCGTCGGGTGGAGCGTATTGGTATCGGGAAAGCCCCCGCACCGAGCGGGATCATTCAAACAATGGGGTGGAAAGATAACGGTCGCCCGTGTCGGGCAGGAGTGCCACAATGACCTTGCCCTTGTTTCCGGGGCGTTTGGCCAGCTGGCTGGCGGCATAGAGAGCCGCACCCGACGAGATACCCACCAACAGCCCCTCGGTGCGGGCCAGCTCCCGCGCCGCGGCGTAAGCCTCCTCCTCGGTTACGGGAAAGACCTCGTCCAAAAGAGAGCGGTCAAGATTTTTGGGGACGAAGTTGGCACCGATGCCCTGCAGACCGTGCGGGCCGGCGGTGCCTCCCGAGAGCAGGGGAGAGGCGGCGGGCTCAACGGCAACTGCCTTCAAAGTGGGAATATGGCGGCGCAAATACTGCACCGTGCCGGTTAGCGTACCGCCTGTGCCCACTCCTGCCACAAAAATATCTGCGTGACCTTTGGTGTCCTCCAGAATTTCGGGGCCTGTGGTGGCACTGTGTGCCGCCGGGTTGGCGGGATTGTCAAATTGAGAGGGAATAAAGCTGCCGGGGATACGGGAGGCCAACTCGATCGCCTTGTCAATGGCACCCTTCATGCCTTCGGCACCGGGAGTCAGCACGATCTCGGCACCAAAGGCGGCCAGCAGCTTGCGGCGCTCTGTACTCATGGTGTCGGGCATGGTCAGGATGACACGATAGCCCCGCGGAACACCGATGGCGGCAAGGCCGATGCCCGTGTTGCCGCTGGTGGGCTCGATGATGGTGGCCCCCGCTTTCAGCAATCCTCTTGCTTCGGCGTCCAGGATCATGGAAAGGGCCACACGGTCCTTGGCACTCCCCGCGGGATTGAAATATTCCAGCTTGAGCAGGACCTTTGCGTCGGGATTTTGCTCGCGATTGAAACGAACCGGCTCAAAAAGAGGCGTGCCCCCGACCAGTTCGGTGATGCTGCGGTAATACATAAAATCACCTCTGCACAAATTATAACATTTGAAGATTGTCGTGTCAATCATGCAAATTAAGTTTTCTCGATTATTTTTCGGGAGATGATCGGAGATAAAAAGAAGCTCCGCGCGTTCTGCGACGGAGATTGTCGGCTTGCGGAGCAAACGGAGGTAAAACGGGTTCACCTGCGAGGAGACAGAAAAATTCCCCCGCAAGAACCGAGCAGATCGAGGCGCACCGGAGCCGGGGGACGAAGGCGAACTGATAGTTCGTCGAGGTCACCTGCGAGTAGATAGAAAAATTCCCCCGCAAGAACCGAGCAGATCGAGGCGCACCGGAGCAAGGGGACGAAGGCGAACTGATAGTTCGTCGAGGTCACTTGCGAGGAGCAACGAAGAGCTGCGACGGTTCTTGTGGGGGAAGAAGGAAAATAGCCGAATGCCCCGGGTTAAAAGAGCATTCGGCATTTTTCTGGTGCAAAGGGAATTAACCCATTGCGTTGAGCTTCTTGGTGAACTGGCTCTTTTTACGAGCAGCAGCGTTCTTGTGCAGGATGTTGCGGGAAACAGCCATGTCAAGCTTCTTGACAGCGGCCTTGTAGGTTTCCTGAGCCAAAGCCACGTCGCCTGCGGCAACGGCAGCCTCGTACTTCTTCATCTCGGTCTTGAGCTGGGTGCGGAACATTTTGTTCTGCATCGTTTTGGTAGCGGTGACCTTGACGCGCTTTTTTGCACTCTTGATATTCGGCATATCACTTACCCCCCTTTAAAATTTCTGGTTTGCACGACGGTGCCTGAGAGGGTGCACTGTCGCAATCGTCCATACAGTCATGTATTGTAACACACCGGAATCGAAAATGCAAGGGCTTTTTGAAAAAAACTAAAAATATTTTTCTTTTCTTGGCAAAAAAATGAAAAAAGATGTGAAAAAGCACTTGACAAGCATTGCAAACTTTGCTATAATATTAAACTGCATTATAATTGCAAATTATGCCTTTTTTGAGGCTTTTTGCAAGACTTTGTACCGATATATTTATAAGCAATCTATCGGTCGTCACCCCGGTCCCGCCACCGACGGGTGGCAGGACACATCATTGAATGGAGTGATAGAATTCATGGTCAACGTCAAAGAGCAAAAACTCGGACAGAACAAGAGAATGAGTTTTTCAAAATCACGTTACACTTTGGATCTGCCGAACCTGGTTGAGATTCAGACCAAATCCTTCAAGTGGTTTCTTGAAGAGGGCTTGGGAGAGGTGCTGCGCGATGTGTCTCCGATTACCGATTTCTCGGGCAACCTGTCCATCGAGTTTTTGTCCTACTCGATCGATCAAAAGCCGAAGTACACCGTGGAGGAGTGCAAGGAGCGTGATGTCAACTATGCCGCACCCCTGCGCGTCAAGGTCCGCCTGACTAACAAGCAGACCGGCGAGGTGCAGAATTCCGATGTGTTTATGGGCGAGATCCCGCTCATGACCGAGAACGGCACCTTCGTCATCAACGGTGCCGAGCGCGTGATCGTTTCTCAGATCATTCGTTCCCCCGGTATGTACTACGCCACCGAGATCGATAAGATGGGCAAGCGCAACTATTCCGCTCAGATCATCCCTTACCGTGGCGCCTGGCTCGAATACGAGACCGATAACAACGGCGTGATCTACGTCCGCATCGATAAAAACCGCAAGGTTCCGATCACCATGCTCATCCGCGCCCTGGGGGCCTTGGGAGACAAGCCCGAGATCGAGACCCGCGAGGATGTCTGTGCCATCTTCGGGGAAGAGGATCGTCTGCGTGCCACCTTTGAGAAGGATGAGTCCGAGGATATTGCCGAGCGCAACCGCACCTCTGTGGGCCAGGAGGCACTCAAGGAGATCTACAAAAAGCTCCGTCCCGGTGAGCCTGCTGTGGTGGATGCCGCACAAAGACTGCTTTCCGACATTCTCTTTGACAACCGCCGCTATGACATTGCCCCCGTGGGCCGTTACAAGTTCGATAAGAAGGTCGCACTCTCCGAGCGTATCGCCGGCAGAAAGCTGGCAGAGCATGCCGTCAGCCCCATCACCGGTGAGGTGGTGTTTGCCGCAGGCCATGTGCTCAGCGCCGAGGATGCCCTCACCGTCGAGCGTGCCGGTATCAATCAGGTTATGATCGAGCTTGGCAACGGCGATCTGGTCAAGGTGTTCTCCAACAATACCATCGAGCCCGCGTGCCTGCTCGGCTACGATCTGAAGGATTGCGGCATCAACGAGAAGGTCCGCACCTCCGTGCTTCTCGAGATCATCGAGGCGGCCGAGGGAGATGTGGATGCCGTTAAGACCATGGTGCGTAACCGCATTGCCGAGCTTTGCCCCAAGCATATCACCAAGGACGACATTTTTGCGTCCATCAACTATATGCTTTGTCTCATGCATGACGACGGCATCGGTCAGTATGACGATATTGACCACCTGGGCAACCGTCGTATCCGCTCGGTGGGCGAGCAGCTGCAGAATCAGCTGCGCATCGGCTTCACCCGCATGAACAAGACCATTACCGACCGTATGGCCACTCAGGATGTTGACAAGCTGTCTCCTCAGATGCTCATCAACACCCGTCCCGTTGCCACCGGTATCCGCGAGTTCTTCGGTTCTTCTCAGCTTTCTCAGTTCATGGACCAGAACAACCCTCTGGCAGAGCTGACCCACAAGCGCCGTCTTTCCGCTCTGGGCCCCGGCGGTCTTTCCCGTGACCGTGCATCCTTCGATGTCCGTGACGTACACTACACTCACTACGGTCGTATGTGCCCCATTGAGACCCCCGAAGGTCCTAACATCGGTCTGATCTCTTATCTGACCACCTATGCCCGCATCAGCGACTACGGCTTTATCGAGGCCCCCTACCGCAAGGTCATCCACGTGGATGACGGGCAGGGAAATGTCAAGCACATCGTCACCGACGAGGTGGAGTACATGACCGCCGATGTGGAGGATCGCTATATCATTGCGCAGGCAAATGAGCCGCTCAACGAGGACGGTAGCTTTGCCAACAAGATCGTCAATGTCCGTGATAAGAACGACATCCGCGAGGTCGAGGCATCTGTGGTGGACTACATGGACGTATCTCCTAAGATGGTGGTCTCTGTGGCAACGGCCATGATCCCCTTCCTGGAGAACGACGACAACTCCCGTGCACTCATGGGCTCCAACATGCAGAAGCAGGCCGTGCCGCTTATGGTCACCGACTCTCCCATCGTGGGCACCGGTATGGAGTACAAGGCCGCTGTGGATTCCGGTGTTGTGATCACCGCCAAGAATCCCGGTGTGGTCGAGTATGTGGATGCCGATAAGGTCATCATTGTCCGCGACAACGGCGAGCGCGATGTGTACGAGCTCATCAAGTTCAAGCGTACCAATCAGGGTACCTGCTATAATCAGCGCCCCACTGTTTCCAAGGGCGACATCATCGAAGAAGGCCGTGTCATCGCCGACGGCCCCGCAACCTCCAACGGCGAGATCTCCCTGGGTAAGAATGCCCTGATCGGCTTCATGACCTGGGAGGGCTATAACTACGAGGACGCCGTTTTGCTGAACGAGCGTCTGGTTCGTGACGATGTATACACCTCGCTCCATATCGAGGAGTATACCCACGACGCCCGCGACACCAAGCTGGGCCCGGAGGAGATCACCCGCGAGATCCCCAATGTGGGCGAGGATGCCCTCAAGGATCTGAACGCAGAGGGTATCGTCAAGAAGGGAACCGAGGTTCGCGCAGGCGATATTCTGGTGGGTAAGATCACCCCTAAGGGTGAGACCGAGCTGACCGCCGAGGAAAGACTGCTTCGCGCCATCTTCGGCGAGAAGGCAAGAGAGGTGCGTGACACCTCGTTGCGTCTGCCCCATGGCGAGTCGGGCATTGTGGTCGACGTCAAGGTGTTCTCGCATGAGAACGGCGACGAGTTGCCCGCAGGCGTCAACAAGCAGGTTCGTGTTTATATTGCTCAGAAGCGTAAGATCTCTGTGGGCGATAAGATGGCAGGCCGCCACGGTAACAAGGGCGTTGTCTCCCGCATTCTGCCCCCCGAGGATATGCCCTTCCTGCCCGACGGTACCCCCCTTGACATCGTGCTGAACCCCCTGGGCGTGCCTTCCCGTATGAACATCGGTCAGGTGCTGGAGGTCCATCTTGGTATTGCCGCCAGAAAGCTGGGCTGGAAGATCATGACCCCTGTGTTTGACGGCGCCAACGAGAAGGACATTATGGAATGCATGCGTATGGCAGGCATGGCCCGTGAGATCCGCCCCGGCGAGAATGTCGACGGCAAGGAGCTGTTCTATGAGACAGTGGATGCCGAGGGCAAAAAGGATTATGTCCGTGTAGAGGACGAGGTCCGCGCCGATAAGGAAAAGATCGCCGCGCTGATCGCCGAGGGCAAGGTCAAGGTCATTGACGGCAAGACCACCCTGTACGACGGTCGTACCGGTGATCCCTTTGATAACCCCGTCACCGTGGGTATCATGTACTACCTCAAGCTCCATCACCTGGTGGATGATAAGATCCATGCCCGTGCCAACGGTCCTTACTCCCTGATCACCCAGCAGCCCCTTGGCGGTAAAGCCCAGTTCGGCGGCCAGCGCTTCGGTGAGATGGAGGTCTGGGCACTGGAGGCTTACGGTGCCGCATACACCCTGCAGGAGATCCTGACCGTCAAGTCTGACGATATCAACGGTCGCCGCCGCGCTTACGAGGCGATCATCAAGGGTCAGAACATTCCCACTCCCGGTGTGCCCGAGTCCTTCAAGGTGCTTGTCAAGGAATTGCAGGCCCTGGCTCTGGATGTGCGCGTTCTGGATCAGAACGGTGAGGAGATCCAGCTGTCTACTCTGTGCAACGAGGAGGATGCCACCTCGGCATTTGCCAACCGTGCCGATGTAGCGGCCATCGAGGCGGCGCTCGGCCAGGAGGAGCTGGTGGACGAGGATCTGCAGGATATGTCCATCGAAGACGAGAACGGTGAAGTGCTTCTCCCCGAAGAGGAAGGCACCGATTCCTATGATGATGATAATATGTAAGGAGGAGAGAAGGACAAATGGCAAACAACGAATTCGCTTCGATTAAAATCGGTCTGGCATCTCCGGATATGATTCGCGACTGGTCTTACGGCGAGGTCACCAAGCCCGAGACCATCAACTACCGCACCCTGAAGGCAGAGGTGGGAGGCCTGTTCTGCGAGCGCATCTTTGGCCCGACCAAGGATGGCGCTTGCATGTGCGGTAAATACAAGAACTCCCATGTCAACAGCATGCCTCGCGAGCGCGCTCACAAGTGCGAGAAGTGCGGCGTGGAGATCACCACCAAGAAGGTGCGCCGTGAGCGCATGGGTCACATCGAGCTTGCCTGCTCGGTCTCCCATATCTGGTATTTCAAGGCGGTGCCTTCCCGTATGGCACTGGTGCTTGACATTTCTCCCAAGCAGCTGGAGCAGGTGCTCTATTTTGCCGAGAATGTGGTGCTGGATCCCGGTATCACACCCTTGGCCAAGGGAACCGTTCTGACCGAAAAGGCATATGAGGAGTACCGCGAGATGTACGGTAACGAGTTCCGCGTCGGCATGGGTGCCGAGGCGATCAAGGAGCTCCTTGCCGCCATCGATGTGGATCAGCTTTCCGAGCAGCTCAAGGCAGAGCTTCTTGTGACCTCGGGTCAGAAGAAGATGCGTATCATCAAGCGCCTGGAGGTGATTGAGGCCTTCCGCAAATCGGGGAACCACCTGGATTGGATGATCCTGGATGTTCTGCCCGTTCTGCCCCCCGACATCCGCCCCATGACGCAGCTGGACGGTGGACGCTTCGCTTCCTCCGACCTCAACGAGCTTTACCGTCGCGTGATTGCCCGTAACAACCGTCTGAAGAAGCTGATGGAGATCCATACACCCGAAATCGTTGTCCGCAACGAGAAGCGTATGCTCCAGGAGGCTGTGGACGCCCTGATCGATAACGGCCGTCGCGGCAAGCCCGTGACCGGCCCCTCCAACCGTCAGCTCAAGTCTCTTTCCGAGATGTTGCGCGGTAAGCAGGGACGCTTCCGTCAGAACCTGCTGGGTAAGCGTGTCGACTACTCCGGCCGTTCGGTTATCGTGGTCGGTCCTAATCTGAAGATCTATCAGTGCGGTCTGCCTCGCGAAATGGCTCTGGAGCTCTTCAAGCCCTTCGTGGTCAAGAGATTGACCGAAATGATGAAGGCTACCAATATTAAAGAGGCACAGAAGAAGATCGAGCGTGCTTATCAGCACCCCGAGGTCTGGGACGCACTGGAGAACGTGATCAAGGAGCATCCCGTGCTGCTCAACCGTGCGCCTACGCTGCACCGTCTGTCTATCCAGGCATTCGAACCCGTGCTGGTTGAGGGCCGCGCCATCAAGCTCCATCCTCTGGTTTGCTCGGCATTCAACGCCGACTTTGACGGCGACCAGATGCCCGTACACGTGCCCCTTTCCGCAGAGGCACAGGCAGAGGCCCGCTTCCTGATGCTCTCCGCCAACAACCTCTTGAAGCCCGCCGACGGCCGTGCCGTGGCAGTGCCGACCCAGGATATGATCCTCGGTACCTATTATCTGCTCATGGAGAAGCCCGGTGAGCCCGGTGAAGGGATGTGCTTCCGTGATTTCGACGAGGCCGTTATGGCTTACGCCAACGGTGCCCTCGGCCTTCACGCTCCCATCAAGGTTCG
Source organism: Clostridia bacterium (assembly GCA_017451735.1). Classification (GTDB taxonomy): domain Bacteria; phylum Bacillota; class Clostridia; order Oscillospirales; family CAG-272; genus Firm-07. The sequence continues at coordinate 5,268 of JAFTNU010000081.1, read as the reverse complement.
TACCACCAAGGAGGTAAACGGCGAGACCTTGACCGGCATGGTCGAGACCTCTCTTGGTTGTCTCCTCTTCAACCGCAATATTCCTCAGGACCTTGGCTTTGTAGACAGAACCAAGCCCGAGAACACCTTTAAGATGGAGATCGACACTGCCTTCCTCAAGAAGAACAAGGGCAATGTCAAGAAGATCCTCGGTATGCTCATTGACAACTGCATCAAGCATCACAGCGCCGCAGAATGTGCCGAGATGCTGGATAACATCAAGGAGATGGGCTACAAGTATTCTACCCGTGCCTCCTTCTCGATCTCGGTGTACGACATGACCATTCCTCCCGAAAAGAAGGATATCATCGATGCCGCTCAGGCAAAGGTGGATAGCATCAACGGCTACTTCCGCAAGGGTCTGCTGACCGACGAGGAGCGTTACAACAGCGTCATCAAGATCTGGGCAACCACCACCGATGAGGTGACCGCCAAGATGATGGCTTGCTTCCATGATCTCAATCCTATCAAGATCATGGCAGACTCCGGTGCCCGTGGTTCTACCAAGCAGATGAGACAGCTGGCCGCCATGCGCGGTTCCATGTTTGCCACCAACGGTAAGACCATGGAGATCCCGATCAAGTCCAACTTCCGTGAGGGCATGAAGATCCTGGAGTACTTCATGGGCTCCCGTTCTTCCCGTAAATCTCTGTCCGATACCGCTCTGCGTACCGCAGACTCCGGCTATCTGACCCGTCGTCTGGTCGACGTTTCCCAGGATGTGATCGTCCGCGAGGAATGCTGTGACGCCACCGAGGGACAGGTCGTTCGCGAAATCGCCAATCCTCAGTCTCCCGGGTCTCCTCTGGAGAGCCTGACCGAGCGTATCGTCGGCCGCTATGCCTTCCGCCCTGTGATCAATCCCATTACCGGGGAAGTGATCGTCGAGGCCGAGACCATGATCAGCGAGGAGCAGGCCGCCGCCATCGAGGCCGCAGGCATCAAGGAGGTAGAGATCCGTACGCTTCTCAAGTGCCACGCACGCCACGGTATCTGTGCGCACTGCTACGGTGCCGACCTGGCATCGGGCAAGCCTGTCAGCGTGGGTGAGGCCGTCGGTATTATCGCCGCACAGTCCATCGGTGAGCCCGGTACTCAGTTGACCATGAGAACCTTCCACTCGGGCGGTGTCGCAGGTGCCGATATCACCCAGGGTCTGCCCCGCGTTGAGGAGCTGTTCGAGGCAAGACCTCCCAAGAAGGCTGCTATCATCTGTGAGCAGACCGGTCATATCATGAGTGTGGCACACGGTGAGAACGTGCTGGTGCACGAGATCAGCGTGGTAGACGATTCCACCGGTGAAATGCACAAATATACCGTTCCTTACGGTATGCAGATCGTGGTTCGTGAGGGTGACCATGTGGAGCGCGGTCAGGTTCTGACCGAGGGCAGCAAGGCTCCTTCCGATATCATGCGTATCAGCGGTCTGAATAAGGTCTATGAGTATATTCTGGAGGAAATCCAGCACGCTTACCGCTCTCAGGGCGTTAGCGTGAACGACAAGCACATCGAGATTATCGCCCGCCAGATGACCCGTAAGGTCCATGTGGAGGATCCCGGAGATACCGATCTGTTGCTTGGTACCATGATGGATGTTATTGATTTTGAGGAAGTGAACAATGCCATCAAGGAGCGCATCGCCGCCGGCGAGAACCTCCGCGAGGCAACTGCAAGCCGTATGCTGATGGGTATCACCAAGGCCTCCCTGCAGACCGAATCCTTCCTGTCCGCCGCTTCGTTCCAGGAGACCACCAAGGTCCTCACCGAGGCAGCTATCAAGGGCAAGGTCGACCATCTGCTCGGCCTGAAGGAGAATGTTATCATCGGTAAGCTGATCCCCGCAGGCACCGGTATGTCCTGCTACCACGACGTGCACGTTGAAAAAACGGGCGTCGCCGAGGTTGAATAAAATGCCGATCCCGCCCATGGCATTGCCATGGGCGGGATTTTTGCATCAAGCTACTCCTGTCAAAAATATTGTTTTCTCCATGTTTTGTGTTAAAAAATGCATGTAAAAAGCGTCTTTTTTGTGCTATACTGAGAAAAAATACATAATGGAGAATTTCTATGCCCGCGTTGCCTTATCGCCAGATCCATTTGGATTTTCATACCTCCGAGCACATCGAAGGAATCGGGAGCCGCTTTTCCAAGGAGAATTTTATCGCCGCCCTGAAGGAGGGGCACGTGAATTCGGTCACTGTGTTTTCCAAATGCCATCACGGTTGGGCCTATCATCCCACCCGCGTGAACAAGCAGCATCCCCATCTGGAGTTTGATCTGCTGGATGCCCAATTGTCCGCCTGCGAGGAGGCTGGGATTCGTGCCGAGGTCTATATTTCGGCAGGCTTTGACGAAAAATACGCCCGTGAGCATATCGAGTGTATTCGCACAAATAAGGATGGCGCCCGCGGTGTATTTCTTGCGCCCGGTTACCATCGCCTTTGCTTTGGCACACCGTATCTGGATCAGCTGAATGCCGAGGTCGATGAAGTGATGCGGGTCTATGGCAAGCGCTTTGACGGTCTGTTCCTGGATATCGTCACCACGGGGCGCTGCTACTGTCAGTACTGCCTGGCGGGTATGCAGCAGGCGGGGCTTGACCCCAATAACGACGATGACGCCTTGACCTATGCCAAGCAGGTCTACAGACGGTATACCGAGACGATCGCCGCTACCGTTGCCAAGTATGACCCCGATATGCCCATCATCCACAACGACGGCGGTGCTATTTTTCAGGGGCGTGATGTAGCCGGCTGCAACAACAAGCATTTGGAGTTGGAATCCTTGCCCACCGGTGGCTGGGGGTATGACCATTTCCCATTGACGGCGGCCTATGCCCGCACTCTTGGCAAGGAATTCCTTGGCATGACGGGTAAGTTCCACGGTGGTTGGGGAGAATTCGGCGGCTTTAAGCATCCCAATGCGCTGCGCTACGAGACCGCTCTGGCCAATGCCTGCGGTGCACGGAATTCGGTGGGCGATCAGCTTCACCCGGACGGCGAAATGGATCTTTCCACTTACCGTCTGATCGGTACTGCATACAGTGAGGTGGAGGCAAGAGAGCCCTGGCTGACCGATTCCGTCGCCCTTGCCGATGTGGGGCTTTTAACCACCGAGAAATGCCTGCGCCACAAGGATGACGGCTTGGTCGGTGCCAACCGCATGATGCTGGAAGGGCATTATCTGTATAATGTCATCGACGCCGATGAGGATTTTTCGGCATACCGTCTGTTGATATTGCCCGACAATGTCCTGATTGAAGGGGAGCTGAAGGAAAAGCTTAACGCATATCTGGCGGCAGGCGGCAAGCTTTTGCTTTCGGGCACCTCGGGTACCGACGGTGCAGGGCAGTTTGCCTTGGATCTCGGCTTGAAATTCCACGGTATCGGTGTTTTCTGCCCCGCTTATCTTCGCCCTTCGTTTGATCTGGCACCAAACGGCATGACCTCCTATGTGATGTACTCCGAAAATTACGAGGTGTCAACGGACCGCAGCTTTGACGGTACCGTCACCGCCACCCGTGTCGATCCCTATTTCAACCGTACCTTCGAGCACTTCTGCTCTCACCGTCATACACCTTATGACCGCTCCACCTCTGCGTTGGGAGTGGCCGTCGGCAAAAATGTGGGCTATATCGCCTGGAATATTTTTACCGAATATGCCGCGAAGGGCTCTTTGCATCTGCGCAATATGGTGATCGATACGGTAGACCGTCTCCTGGGTGCAGATAAAAGCCTTGTGACCGATCTGCCTTCCTGCGGCGTGACCACGCTGATGCGTCAGGCCTATGGGGCAGGGGAGCGCCTGGTGCAGCATCTGCTGTATGCCGTTCCGTAATGTCGGGGAAAAAATGTGGAGATCATCGAGGATCTGCCTACGGTCCCCAAAACGGGCTGTACACTGCGCGTGGCCCGAAAGCCGGCTCGTGTTTATCTGGCTCCCGAGAAAAAGGAGATCCCCTTTGACTATAACAGCGGTGTGCTGACCTACACCGTCCCTGCCTTCTCCTGCTCGACACTGGTCGTGATCGAATTCTGAAACAAAAGGCGCTTATGACGATGTCATAAGCGCCTTTTGTTTCAGTTTCAGATAGGATTCATTTGAGTAGGATCTTTGAGTTGGGATCAATCCTTCCGCAGGGCCTGCGGTGCGATTGCCGTTTTCCCCCAGGTGGCCAGAATCAGCACGCAATCCTTATCGGTGATGCCCAGTCCTGTCTGACCTGCAATGCCCACCGTGTCACCCACGCGGACGTAATCGCCTACCCGCATATGGATCTCGGAAAGTCCGCAATACCAGGTGTAAAGCCCGCCGCCGTGATCCACAATGACATATCTGCCCAGAGGATCGTTTTCATCGGTGCACACATCCAAAACATAGCCGGCCGAGAGCGCCGAGACAGCGCCGCTCATTTCGTATAATTCAAAGGGGATCATCGTGTCGTCGATGGCTGTGCCCGAAACCGTCAGCCGATCACCGAAGGTGAAGGTGGGCGTAGCGGAGGAGCCGGGGAGCCCGAAACTGCTTTGCGGCGTGAAGAAGCCGCTGTCCGACAGGGCACCCTTGGTGGCAATACGCCCCTCCAGACCGCTTCCCAGCAGCCATTGCCAATCTCCCCGCAGGGAGGTGGGATTGGTAAAGGTGTTGCCGCTTCGCGGTGTGATCTGCAATTGAAATTCGCCGTGGGCAGTGCCGTAATCCACCTTCAGGGTGCGGAGCGTATCCACACAGACCGTATCGGCGGGAATGGCGGCATAGACCGTGTCGCCCCGCTTAAAGACGATGGCATCGCTTTTCAGGGCGGGCTCTGCCGAAATTTTCAGGTTTTGCTCCAGGTTGACGTTCTGGCAGGTCAGTAAAAAGTAGTTACCGAAGGCCTCGGTGTGAATCGTGGCTTCCTCTGCCGAAACACCGTTCAGAAAGAACTTGGCGGCCTCCACCACATTCATGCGAAACCGATAGGTGGCCTGTCCGTAGTAGTTCAGGCGTGAGTCCTGGTCGTAAAAAACTTCAATTTCAAAATCCAGCACATTGCCCTGGGTCAATTCGGTGGAGGAAAGGGAAATGTTGCCCACATCCGACCCCGTGTAGACCACCCGATCCCCGTTCCGAATGGTCAGCTTGCAGCCGGAGGGAGGGATGGAGAATGTGAATTTGACATCGTTTGCAATGGAGTATGTTTCGATCCGATCGGTCACACGGATCTGTTGCAGATCCGCAATGCCGTCC